>JACQZI010000010.1 GCA_016207825.1 Planctomycetota bacterium
AGTTAAGGTTTAAGGGTAACATAATGAATCTGTTTAAGTTTGTTAGCAGAGGTTATCGGAAAGAAAAAGCCATAGCGTAGAGGTAAAACAGCTAATAAACCGAAAGAAGAAACTTATAAAAATTATTCAACAGAGCAGGGGATTTTATACCTTATGAAACCGCTTCTAATAACTTCTTACAAATTTTTCCGCAATCTTACCGCAGGGTTTAATACCGCGGGTCTTCTCGAGATACCCAATCTCACCCAAGCAGGAAACCCCTGAAAATTCGCTGATGGTTTTAGCGGCGTATTTTTCCGCCAGTCCCTTTTTAAACGGCGCGTGATAGTTTATGATAAACCCAATCACCTTTAAGCCGTAATCACGGGCTGATTTTATAGTCAGTAATGTATGATTAATCGTGCCCAAAGACGGCCGCGTGACAACGAGCAGGGGCAGTTTCATATCACGAACCAAATCCGCCACTAGATATTTTCCTTTAAGCGGGACCATTAAGCCCCCCACTCCTTCAACCAGCATTACTCTGTGCCGCGCCTTTAGAACCTTATAAGCGGAAAATATATTAGCAAGGTTTACTTTTCGCTTGGTCAGCCCGGCAGCCAGCGACGGTGCCAGAGGCAGCTTTAAACATATTGGATTAACCAAGCTAAGCGAGTCTTTTACGCCTGTTGCTTTAACCAATAATTCCGCATCCTCAGATATCAGCCTTACTCTTTGCTCTTTGCCCTTTGCCCTTTGCTTTGCTCCTGAGGCAATTGGTTTCATTATGCCGACATCATATCCTTTTTGCTTCAGGGCCAGCGCCAGGGATGTCGTGACGACGGTTTTGCCCACTCCGGTATCCGTGCCCGTAATAAACACTGATAATGATTTATTTGACTTCGGCATGTTGTTATTATAAAGTTATGAATGAATTCTGACAAGAAAATCATCACCTTGTAACGAATATAATTTATGTTTGAAATAATCTCCAAAGGCGGATTTTTCATCTGGCCGCTCTTAGTTTGCTCGGTTATTTCACTTGCCGTGATAATCGACCGCTTTTTCGCCCTGCGCCGAGGCCGGCGCGAGTTTGCCGCGTTCGTAAAAGAATTTATTCCTACATTAGAAAAAAAAGGGATAAAGGAATCTATCGAATTCTGCAGGAAATCACGGGTTCCGCTGGCAAGAATCTACGAAAAAGGGCTGGAAGATTACCAATCCAGGATGGATAAAGAACGGACCAAACAGATAATGCAGGAAATCGCCGGGCTGGAACTGCCGTCACTGGAACGGGGCCTGAAAATACTTTCCGTAATTGCCCATATTTCCCCGCTTTTGGGATTTCTGGGGACGGTCACAGGAATGATAAACGCCTTCCAAACGATACAATCGGCAACCGCTTCCGGAGAACCGGCCGGGCCGGGTATGCTTGCGGGCGGCATCTGGGAAGCCCTGATAACCACAGCGGTCGGATTAATCGTTGCCATACCCACCTATATCGCTTTTGCCTATTTTTCCAATGTGGTCGATAAAATGACCAATGATATGGAGCGGCACAGCCGCGAAATGCTGGAAAAATTATGAGTCCAGTCAGATTCGAACAGCCCTGGATATTACTCGCTTGCCTGCCTATCCTGGCAATTCTCTTTTACTTTTCGGGTAAAGGTACGGCGAAACGGGCAAGATGGTGGATTTCTTATACTATCCGCAGTATTATCGTGATGCTCCTCGTTATAATTTTGGGCGGGGCAAACTTCACGGTGAAAAGCGGAAATCTGTGCAGGATTTATTTGGTGGATAATTCGGGAAGCATTTTCCTTAACCAGATGGAAGCGCTCGATGCCATCCAGAACGATGCCAAAAAGCTAAAGCCCGATGACCTGGCAGGATTAATAGTTTTCGGAGGAAATGCCTCGGTAGAAATTGCTCCGGTAAAGGCATCCGAATTCAAGCCCAGCATACAGCTTAATTCATCTATTAACAAAAACCAAACCGATATAGAAAAAGCCCTGCGCACGGCCACGGAAACATTCCCTGAAGGTTACCAGAAAGAAATAATGCTCTTTTCAGACGGCCTGGAAACCACCGGGTATGCAAAAGAAATTATTCCGATGCTGGTAAACAGCAGTATCAAAGTAAATGCCATGCCTATCGGAGCCATGAATATAAGCGACCTGGCAATCAATGAATTTTCCCTGCCCGCTGTGACAACGATTAACCAGCCGGTAAGCGGAAAAATAATCCTTTCGAGCACTGTCCAGGCAGAAGCATCACTCCATATTTACGAGACGGGAAAAAGCGTCAAACAGTGGAACAATCTTAAATTAAACAAGGCTAATCCGTTAACGCTCTCTTTCGAACTTCCCCCTTCGGATACGGCCGTGCAGGAATTTGAGGCAGTTTTGAAGACGGATAATTTTAATGAACTATGCACCGTGAATAATACAGCCAGGGCCATAACCGCAAGGAAAGACAAGCCATCCATATTTTATTGCGCCGGCGGCCAACCCACGGCGGAGCTTGCGCAAATCATCAAAACAAACGGTTATTTCAGGCTTGACGAAAAGAAAACATTTGACAACCTGAATTTATACGATGGAATCATTATTGATAACCTACCGCTTAATGAACTGAAAAAAGAAGAACTGGATGCGGTTAAGGATTTCGTGCACGGCGGCGGCGGGGTATTAATGATGGGAGGCAAAAAAAGTTATGCCCTAGGCGGCTATCAGGGTTCGATGCTGGAAGAAATCTCACCGGTCTGGTTCGCGCCTCCCCACAATATCGCCTTAGCAATAATTCTGGACCGTTCTGGAAGCATGGAAGAACCCATCACCGCGGACAGCAATAAGTGGTCGATCGCCCGGCAGGCCTTAAACGAAGCATTGAAACTCCTTTCCGGCAAGGACGAACTGGAAATCATTATTTTCAACGACCGCTACGAGACCATACGTGCCTTACAGAAGATGTCGGATTTATCCGATGTAAACAACCTCCTCAAGCAAATCCAGCCGAACGGCTCAACGGTAATACTTGCGCCAATCAGGCAAAAGGCATTTAGCGACCTGGCAGGCACCGGAACTGCACGCAAGCATATCATACTCATTTCTGACGGCGCCAGCACAGGAGGGGAAACCAAAGAAGATGCGTTGAAGCTGGGCGGAGAACTTGCCGGGGCGGGAATAACCATCTCAACCATTGCCACAGGAGAAAGCGTTGATGAGGATTTCCTTAAAAACGTCACCAATAAAGAAACTAACGGGCGTTTTTACCGGTTGTCCGATTTCCTGACATTATCCGATTTCCTTAAAAACGACCTCTCCTACTACCAGGGATTATATTATGAAGGCGAAACAAATATCGAAATCATTGCCGAGAAGGAATGGTTCACGGGAATTAATGACCTGCCGCAAGTGGATGGCTATAACCGGACGAGCCTCAAGGAAGACGCCGAATCAATCATAGAAACTAAGGGAAACCGCGAGCCGATACTTTCCGGACGGCATTACGGCAAAGGCAAGGTATTCGCCTTTGCATCAGCCCTTAATAAAGAATGGGCAAAAGAATGGATTGATTGGCAGAGCCTGGGAGAATTCTGGAATATTATTCTTTCCAAAATGATTCCATCAGGGGCAAACGGAAAAACCGATTTATCCATCGCCCACCTGGTTTCCGAAGATAACACATTGAAAATAAATATCCGCAATGCCCAAAACGAACACAACCTCCAATTCGATATTGAAATAGGAAAACAAGGGTTAAACATATCACGAAAACAGGCTGAACAAACTGCACCGGGCCAATATGAAGCCGCCATCCCCAACCTGGCCGAGGGCAGTTACACCTGCAACGTTTACCAAACGGCTGCCCGCAACACAGAATTAGTCAAAACGATCCCGTTTGTCATTCCGTACTCTTCCGAATGGAAAGAATTCGGACAGAACCATCCGTTACTTGCGGAGCTCGCGGAAAAAACCGCCGGCACGCTTGTAAAAGATATTTCGAACATTGAAATGCCCAAAAAACCGTCCGGGGAAACCTTTTCCGAGCACAGTCAAAATACGCTGATTTTAACGATAATCTTCATTTTAATCCTGGTCGATTTAATAATTAATTTGCCGTGGCTCACTTCCCGAGCCTGATTTCGCCCTGAAACTAAGCAAATAAGCCCCCTTCAGGTCGCCCGCTTTGCGTCCGCTTTCCGAAATAAATTTTACTAAAAAAATAATTTTTTACTTGACAAATCTATTTACATGCTGTAAACTCTAATATGTAAATTACGAAGCGTAAAATTGTAACGGTAACGAATAATGTTAAAACCGGAAAAATTATACAAGATAAGCGAAATCCTGGAATTCATGAAAGGCCAAAAAGTAAATATTTCCAGGCAGACGCTCCATAACTATACTTTGATGAATCTGGTGACGGTCGCCAAGCGGACATCTTCCGGGCACCGGCTTTATAATGAAGGCGTATTTGAAAGGCTCATGAAAATAGAAACGCTCAAGCGGCATCATCCTTTATGGGAAGTAAAAAAACTTCTTGGAAAGAAAAAACCTCCCAAGTAATTTGTTTTTAAAGAGAGGTATGAGGGGTATATGATATATCAGATTAATAACGGTTATTGCTTCGTGACAGGCGAAAGCCCGGCCATGCAAAAGCTCATTGCGGACGCAAAGAGAGCAGCCGCCTGCAATTCCAACCTGCTTATCACCGGGGAAACCGGCGTCGGCAAGGAAGTCACTGCGCGTTTCATCCATAACGAAAGCCCCAGAAGGAACGAAAGATTTGTCGTAGCGGACTGCCCTGCCCTTTCTTCCAGCCTTCTGGAAACGGAATTGTTCGGACATGAAAGAGGCGCCTTCACCGGAGCCGAATCCACCCGGATCGGCCGCTTTGAAACCGCCCATAAAGGGACACTGCTTCTCGATGAAATAAGCGAAATCGACATGAAACTGCAGGCAAAACTCTTGGGGGTGCTCGAAAGGAAAAAGCTGGAACGGGTCGGAAGCAGCGCTTCAAAAGATATCGATGTCCGGATTATTGCAACAACCAACCTGGATTTATGGGAATCAAGCAGGAACAAATCGTTCCGCCAGGACCTTTACTTCAGGCTGCATGTCCTCCATATTGAAATCCCCCCCTTAAGGGAACGGCCGGATGATATCCAGCCGCTGGTAAATTATTTTCTGACTAAACACTGTCATGAAAATAATTTGCCGATGAAATCATTGAGTGAAAAAGCCATGCAACTCCTGATGGAATACCACTGGCCGGGCAATATCCGTGAATTATCCAACATTATCGAACGGACGATTGTTGCTTGCCCGGAAAAGGCAATTGACACGGAATATATCATGCCCGCATTAAAAACAAGCGTAAAAACGGATTTGGATACAGAAACACTGGCAGGAAGCCGATTAGTTGACGTTGAACGTAAAGTAATCACGTCAACCCTAAACAGGTTTGGCGGAAACAAACGAAAGATTGCTGAGATTTTAGGCATCTCTGAACGGACACTGCGTGATAAAATCAGGCAATACGAATTGATAAATAATGAGAGGGCATAGAAAGGAGAATCTATGCAACAAACGGAAAAAATACCGCCGGAAATAAGGAAGGTATGGGTAAAATACGGCAAGACAAAGCAGCAGAAATACCGCGATATCCTGATTAAAAACTATTTGCCGATAGTCAAAAGCGTTGCGGAAAAACTCCGCATGCGGCTGCCCAATTGTGTTGACTTGGATGACCTAGTCAGCGCCGGTGTTTTCGGCCTAGCAGACGCAATCAATCTCTTTGACCTGAAACGCAATATTAAATTCGAGACTTACTGCGTTAACCGTATTCGCGGCTCCATGCTGGATGAGCTGCGCGATCTGGACTGGGTGCCCCGGCTTGTCCGGACAAAAGAACATCAACTGGATAAAGCCCAGTCAAGCATTGAAAGGCGGCTCGGACGGCAAGCAAACCCCTATGAAGTGGCCAAAGAAATGAAAGTCTCGATGAAAGCTTACCAAGACTTAAAACGCGAGGCTTCCGTAACCAGCATCCTTCTCTTTAATTATAAGAAAGACATCTCCAGCGAAAATGACCGGACAACCGAACTCTTTGACCTGATTTGCGATGATAAGGCCGACGACGCCTTCCAGCAAATGCTTCTCCAGGATCTGGCCGACCACATAAAGAACGACCTTTCCGAAAATGAAAGACTGGTTCTCCAGCTTTATTTCTACGACGACCTGACTATGAAGGAAATCGGGAAAGTGCTGGAAATTTCTGAATCGCGCGTAAGCCAGATTTTTAACAGCGTGATACACCACCTGCGCCGACGTTTCAAAAGACGCCAGCCTGAATGGCTGACATAAAAGGGTTTCTGTTCAAGGCGGGACAAAACGGAGAGGCTGGGATTTGAACCCAGGGTCCCGGCAAAAACCAGGACAACGGCTTAGCAAGCCGCCGCGATCAACCGCTCTGCCACCTCTCCACGCACATGCAATACCCTACTATCATATTTCCAGCCCGGTAAAAGTCAATATAAACCAAACTCTTTAATTCTGAAAGTTGCACATAAAACTTGATTAAATTATTCTAAGTGTTAAATTATAGGCAGTTGTTTTAAAGGAGATAACATGAACCAATTAGCCAGGCAAAGCATCATGAGCATCAAGCCTTACGTTCCAGGAAAACCTATCGAAGAAGTTGCCAGGGAATTAGGATTAACAAGCCCCATTATAAAACTGGCTTCCAATGAAAACCCGCTCGGCCCTTCCAAGCACGCCATTAAATCCCTTAAAAAACAACTTGGAAATTTAAACCTCTACCCGGATGATAATTGCTATTACCTTTCAAAAGCCCTTGCAGAGAAATTCAAGATTACTGAGAACGAACTTATCCTGGGAAACGGCTCGGTGGAAATACTTGAGCTGGTCACCCAAGCATTTGTAAATAAAGGCGATGAAATCGTCATGGCGGAAGACAGTTTTATAATGTACAAAATAGTCACGGCAATTGCTGAAGGCGTCCGGAAAGCAATTCCTTTAAAAGATTACCGGCATAACCTTGACGCAATGGCGGATGCGGTCACGGAAAAAACTAAGGCAATCTTTATCGCCAACCCAAACAACCCCACCGGAACCATGAATACGGCGGAGGAGGTCAAGCGGTTTATGGCTAAGATACCGGAAAATATCATCGTGGTCTTTGACGAAGCCTACCGCGAATACATCTTGCGGGATGATTTCCCTGATTCGCTCCAGTATTTCCGCCAAGGCAAAAACGTCATAATACTGCGGACATTCTCTAAGATTTACGGCCTGGCCGGCTTAAGGCTGGGCTACGGCATTGCCAACCAGGGAATAATAGAGGCGCTACGCAAAGTAAGGCTGCCGTTTAACGTCAATAGCCCAGCCCAGATTGCCGGGTTGGCCGCGCTGAACGACGAAAGCCACGTAAGGCGCAGCATCGAGATAAACATCCAGGGAAAAGAATTCCTTTATGATAAGTTCAAGGAAATCGGATTAAAATACATCCCTACCGAAGCTAATTTTATATATGTCCTGCCGCCTATAGACAGCGCAGTTTTTTCCCAGGAACTGATGAAAAGCGGCATTATCGTGCGCCACCTGCCCTTGCAGGATATAAACAACGGCGTGCGCATAACTATCGGAACAAAATCGCAAAACAAGAAATTAATCAAACGCATTAAAGACATTTTTAAAAAGCACGGCATAAAATAAACCGATTTACTAGGTATGGTAATAAAAAACAACGGTAACGGTTCGGTCCTTGATACGCGCGTTTTGGTCTTAAACAGGCTGTTTACGGCGATAAAGATTATCACTGTCCGGCGTGCCTTTAAAATGCTCTATAAAAACACCGCAGAGGTGGTGGCCCAGAATAACGGGTCGTTTGCAACATACGATTTTATCAGGTGGATAGACCAGCCGACCAACGGTTCGCGTGAGGACATCATACATACTCCATCCAGGAAACTGAAAGTTCCAAGAGTAATCCGCCTCTTGAGCTATGACAAACTTCCCAAGCAGGAAGTAAGATTCAGCCGTAAAAGCATTATGGCAAGAGATGAATACCGCTGCCAATACTGCGGGAAAAAGCTTGCCGCCACCAAATTGAGCATTGACCATATCATCCCCCGCTCGCGCGGAGGCAGTTCCAACTGGGATAACCTGGTCGCCTGTTGCAGTAAATGCAATACAAAAAAAGGTGGGAAAACGCCCAAGGAAGCCCGTATGAAGCTTATCCACAAACCAGCGGCGCCTACGATGACACCGCTGTTTTCAGCTCACCTGAAAGATAAAAAATACACCTTCTGGAAAGAATTCGTCACGGAAAAGACCCGGATTAGTTTTTAAACTGATTGCGTTTAAAAACCTGCTCATCGCTCGCGCTCAGTTTCCAAGCACCCCTTGCACGCTTGCGTGAAAGGACTTTACGCCCGCCCCGTGTTTTCATGCGTGCGCGAAACCCGCATTTCCTTATCCGTTTTAAATTGTGTGGCCTGTAAGTTAAACTCATATTTACTCCTCCTATTCATTATCGGTAAAAACCGTATAAAACAAGATAGTGTCACCCATCCCGCGCCTGCGTGGGGCGGGAGTTGAACCCGCAAGCCTAAAGGCATCCCGATAAAAATGGGCGGAAGAGGACTTGAACCTCCATCCCTTTCGGGACAAGATCCTAAATCTTGCGCGTCTGCCAGTTCCGCCATCCGCCCATTTTTCATCGGGACGGTCTGCCAGTTCCACCACCCACGCAGGTGCGGGACGCAATATTATTCTTTCTCTCTCCCTTTAACTCTTAAACTTTGCAACCTGTAACTTTTAAACTCCCAGTCTACCCCCGGTGTGACTCGAACACACAGCCTACGGATTAGAAATCCGTTGCTCTATCCATTTGAGCTACGGGGGCATCAATAACGAGTCATCACCCCCAGCGAAATCCCGACCTTTCGGGGTTGAGCTACGGGGGCGGGTAAAAAAATACGCCCGGCCCGATTCGAACGGGCGACCCGTTGATTAAGAATCAACTGCTCTACCAGCTGAGCTACGGGCGTATATATTATATCAAATCCTCGTCTCTTGACGTCACGTCGTGGGGCTGAGCTACCCCGCTCCACTTCATTTCGGGGGCACCCCGAATAACCCCGCTCCTTCGTCTCGGGACACCCGATTATCGGGAAGTCCCCGTAGGTGGTCGGGAGCCCTCGTATGGGGGCGGGCGCATATCCCTATTTAACGATACAAAACTATCATACCAAACGCAAACAATCAAGAAAAATTCACCTATTGCGAATCCGCGGTGCGAATTTGAATCCTCCTGAAAAGAAGCCTCACATGACCAAAGGGAATAAGGAATAAAGATACGGATAAGAGCTTAATAAACGCCATGGCTTTCCAGATTCTACAGGCCTTATTATACAGTTAAAAAATTACGGCAATCATCAATTACTATTGCTACACTTGACATGCCCGGAAATATTGCTATACTTAAATACCATGAAAAAGGCGTGCTTTTTAGCCCTGATAAGCATCTTTACAGTGATTTTCTATTCAGGGACCGCGATGACTGAAGATTCGGTCAACTCTTCGGAGAAAACTACCGGAACGAAGGAGCAAACCACAACGCCTAACACACCGGGAATAGAACAAATATACCGGCTTATCCCACAGCTGGGTGACGCTGATTGGGAAATACGCGAGGAAGCACAGAATAAACTGAGGACTTTTGGCAAAGCGTTGATTGAACAATACCGCCTGGATAAGCTTAAGGATGCGGACGGCAAATCAACGGCCCAGTCCAAAAAAGCCGCGGAAGATTTTGCCCATGCTTTATCCGAGGCGCTGGCGGACAAGGATGTTGAAATCAGGATGCGCGCCAATTACCTGCGCGGTTATTTTTACCGCTATACCCGCCCAAAAATCATGTACCAAGCCGGTGGCGAATTGCGCCTTTTATTCCCGGATGGCGGCAACGAAGAAAGCCTCCTCAAGGATGGTTTTAATAACGGCCGCCCTTGCTGGAGCCCGGACGGCTCCCGAATCGCCTTCGAATCCAACCGCAAAGGAAATTGGGATATCTACACCGTGGATATAGACGGCAATAACCTGAAACAACTGACCGATAACAATGCCGACGACCGTTTCCCTGCCTGGAGCCCGGACGGAAAGCAGATTGCCTTCGACTCGACGCGCGACGGTAATACTGAAATATACATCATGGATACGGATGGCAAAAACCAGAAACGCCTGACCGAAAACCAGGTGGAAGACGGCTGGGCTTCCTGGAGCCCGGACGGCAAGCAAATCGCCTTTGAATCCGGCACGGCAAACAACCGTGATATTTACGCCATAAGCGCGGACGGTAAGAACCTTAAGCAACTAACCGAAAATTCCCGATACGACGGCGACCCTGCCTGGAGCCCGGACGGAAAAAAAATAGCCTTTAACCTGAATATGGACGGGCAGAATAATTGGGAAATTCACATCATGGACGCCGAAGATGGGAAAAACCAGCAACGCCTGACCGAAAACCAGGTGTTAAACGGCTGGGCTTCCTGGAGCCCGGACGGCAAACAGATTGCTTTCGTATCCAACCGGAACGGCATGATAAACGAAATATACATCATGGACGCGGACGGCGCCAACCAGAAAAAGGTTTCCGCGGGCGCCGGCGAATCGCCGGAATGGTGCCCGGCGGCTTTCCCCGAACTTTCCAAATTATTCACCCAACTGGAAAGCAAAAAGAATAAATAGGTTCCTTCATAATAAGAAGCCCTCTTATCAAGCAAGGAATACTCAGGTGTTTTTCGGAACCTTTTTATTATTGCCCTTATTATGAGCGAAATATTCTCGCACCAGTTTTTCCAGGTACTGTTCCCTTTTAAAATAAAGCTTCTTCAAAGGGCGTTTCTTGCGTTTAGCCAATGCGTAATGCGTGATTATCGGCAAGGCAACGGTCGAATCCATATAACAAACCACGGCATCCGGCAGGCGATTGGGGTCCACTTTCCCCCAGCTTACCGCTTCATGCGGGGTTGCGCCGGAAAGGCCTCCTGTATCAGGGCGGGCATCGGTTATCTGGAAGAAATAATCCTGCCCCACTTCCTTGATGCGCAAAACCTCCTGTATCTGCGGTTCGGTCTGGAGCATGAAGTTTTTCGGGCTTCCGCCACCGACTAAAAATACGGCTGATTTCCCACCGGAACGCTTGGCCGCCAGGACGATTGAGGTCGTTTCGTTTACGTCTATTGACGGGTTAATCCTGAGTTTATTGCCTTCCAGTTCCACCCCGGCGATATTCATACCGATGGTCGAATCACCAGGAGAGCTCGTAAACACAGGAACTCCGTAACGGTAAGCCGCCGCCAATACGGAAACATCCTTTAACTTGTTTTTCCTTTCCCATTCAGCCATATATTTCCCGAAGATATAATAAAATTCAGCGGTGCCCATTTCTTTCTGGAATTCCGGCTGGCGGATAATAGAACGGAGCGCTTCATCGGTTGCCATTAGGCAATCTGTGTAGCCCAGGAATATATCGTAAATCCTGACGACATCATTTTTCCTTAAATCCGTATCATCCACATCGGGTGAACCGACAAATAACGGATAATTAAGCGCAAAATGCATATCATGGTACATGTTAGCGCCTGTCGCGACTATCCAATCGACAAATCCGGCTTTAATCAAAGGGACAACTGCACTACAACCCAATCCTGCCGGTGTTAAAGCTCCTGCCAGGGTCATACCCACAGTGACATCAGGTTCAAGCATCCGCTCGGTAAAAAGACGGCAGCCTTCCTGCAAACGCGCTGAATTATAAGCCAGGAATGTTTCGGAAATCAAGGATTCGAGCGTCTCCTTGCCGGTGATGCCTTTGGGCATTATTTTATGCCCTGAAAGATACCTGTGTTTATTAGGGCAGGTTTTCTTTTTCATCCAATCCGGTATTTCGGATAAATTTTCTTTTAACATCTGAGTTCGTTTCATCAAAATCTCCTTATAATATATTCAAGCCTAATTTATCGCGACCACACGCGGTAAAGGTAAATTATTAAAATTAGTTCCGGTGGCAATGCTATACGCGCCGATATTTTCCACGTAAAGCAAATCCCCCACTTCCAGCTCGGGCAGTTCTTCCGTGAAGGATATGACGTCAAAGCCGTCGCAGGTAGGTCCGGCCAGGGTGGAAATCTGCGTATTGCCGTTACGGAAAACCTTATACTGGTATTTGCAATGGTCGTAAACAATTCCGGAAAGCGTGCCATACAAGCCGTCATCCAAGTAATACCAATGCTTATTGGCGCGGATGGATTTCCCAATGACGCTCATAACCAGTGTGCAAGCCGGGCCGACCAGGGCGCGGCCGGGCTCGGCGATGATTTTAACACCCGGCTCGAAAAGCCGGTTAATTTCCTTGTTAATCGTCGGCGCCATTTTAGTAAAATGGTCTTCCTCCCCGTTAAAATGGGTTATGGGGAATCCGCCGCCGATATCAAGCATGTCCAACGGCAATTGCTTTAGCTTCGCGTCGCGCATGATGATGGAAGCCACCTCAAGCGCCTCTATGTAATTTTCGTCTTTCAAGCATTGCGAACCGACGTGGAAGCTGACCCCCACGGGAACCAATCCCAAACGATGTGCCTTTATCAATAAAGGAATGGCATCCGCGGGCTCGGCGCCGAATTTGACGGAAAGCTCGACGATTGAGCCGACATTGGAAACTTTTATGCGGACCATAACGCGCGACTTCGGGGCGTATTTCGCGATTTTATCCAGCTCATATTCCGAATCGAACGTCATCAGGTTTATTCCTTTTTCCCTGGCAAATTTAAGGGTCGGCAAACGCTTGACCGTATTCGCAAAAAGCATCCTCTGTGAATTGACACCGAGTTTTAAAAGTTTTTCCATCTCTCCTTTGGAGGCGACATCAAAATTGCAGCCTTCTTCCTTAAAAACCTTGAGAATCTCGGTATCGGGATTTGCTTTAACGGCGTAAAAAGGCTGGACGCGCGGCAATAATTTCCTGAACTTGCGGACATTCTGCCGCAATTTGGACCGGTCGATAATAAAATACGGCGTGCCGTATTGCCTGGCCAAGCGGTTTAAAGCTTTCTTAGCCTGCCCGTTGGCAAGGCTTATCTTTCTGTTTTTCATTTGCATCTAATCCTCTAATAATTTAAGGGGTCACCGGCAGCGGCCCTGCCGGAAAACCTCTTTGAATTTATAAAGGGAAATTATAACAAAAGAAGTTATATTATCAAGTAAATTAACGCCATTCAACATTATAATAAATCAAGCGTCCCGACCGAAGCGTCTGGAGAATTCCGGCTCCACAACAATTATATAATCAACCGTCCCTTTCGTATGCCAGCCCCGCTCCACTCTGTTTCGGGGACACCCCCTACGGGGACGACCAGATATATCGTAGTGTAGGGTCAGCCGAATAAATAGGGAGTCCTATTCGTAGAATGGGGCAGACCATCCCGGTGCGAAACGACAGGCGCGGGCAGGCTTTTCAAAAAAATCGGCAATGAGGAAATTGTCTTTGCCCAAAAATTCGAATTCATCGAGAATCTGCGCCGCATGCTCGGCACCGAAGAAAAGCTGGAAATAATCTGCCGGCATAAGGAAGACCAAGCCATCTGTCCCATCCTTAACAACAAACAGCCCAAACCGGCGAATGGAAGCATAAAAATACAGTTATCGTATTGTCAACAGAGAAGGTTTAGTGTATAACAAGGTGGAGTGAGGACCGTAGGGGTGGATTATGGGATGCAGGGGTAATAGGTATGGGATACACGGGTGAGTGGTATGGCATCCGTGGGTGAGTGGTATGTAATATATGGGTAAGTAGCGTGATATCCTGGGGTAGGCAGTATAGGATCCACGGGGGTGAGGGGGTATATCCAGGGGGTAGGAGGGGGTACCCCACGGGGGGCAGGGGTGGCAGGCGGATATATATAGGAGGGGATTCTCTTCCCTGTTTTCTTAGCCGATCAGGAGCTTGCGCTTGACCTAGTATTGCTTATCCAGCCGTTCTATCCGCTTATAGAGGGTTTGGATTTCAATCCCCAATTTCATGGATGTAAGTTCATTAGTTCGTGGAATTCCGGGGGAATTCCGTGGACGCCTCGCCTCCGCTGGCCTGTATCCTATCATATTAACATGTTATGTTATCTTTTGACAGATGTTAAGATGATTATTAACAGAAAGGCAACTTAACCGATATGCTGGGCATCTAAATATAAAAACTATACCTAAAAGGAAAATGGGGTGAGTGACGGGATTCGAACCCGCAGCCCTCAGAGCCACAGTCTGATGCTCTAACCAAGTTGAGCTACACCCACCGTGTTACAATAACCAATGACTCCCGACATTCGCCCCTAAAGGGAGGCCATAGCACTCGGGACTCTCCCGATTGGGTCGGGACTCCACTTCGTTTCGCGCTACGCTATCCATCATCCACTACGCGCTACTCCGGGAGGCTCCACTCTGTTCCGCACCGGGATATCTGCCCCATTCAACTTAATGGGACTCCCTATTTATTCGGCTGACCCTACACTACGATATATCTGGTCGTCCCCGTAGGGGGTGTCCCCGAATCCCGCAAAGCGGGAGGAGCGGGGCTGATTACGCAATGACCAATCGATCAAGAAATAATATGGTCGTTAGTAGAATTCAACAAAATTTAGGCGGGTTTGTCAAATTTAATGCTTGTTATCCGCTAAAATGCTTTTAAGAGACTCGAATATCTGCGAATCAATTATGTTATGCTTTACCTCGGATTCCAGTATGCGCAACACCTGGTCCGGAGGTAATTTACGACGATAAGGCCTGTCCTCATTTAAGGCGGTAAATCTATCGGCAACAGCGATAATACGCGCGCCTTGCGGTATTTCATCCGCCTTAAGCCCAAAAGGATATCCCCTGCCATCCAACCCCTCATGATGATACGAAGCCCATTGGGCAATCGTATTCAACCCGTTTATATTATTCAAAATATGATAAGTATAATAAGCGTGCTTTTTAATAATCGCATATTCGTAGGAGCTCAATTTTGACGGCTTTTCCAGGATTTCATCCGGTACGGCTAATTTACCCAAATCATGCAATAAGGCGGCGGCTTTGAGCTGTTTCAAATCAATCTCCGACCAGCCCATTTTAGCGCCTAACTTCACCGCCAATTCCGTGCCCCCACAGCAGTGGGTTTTTGTATACCGGCTCTTTTGGTCAATTAGGTAAGCAAAAAGCGCGGCAATTTCAATTACCTCATCAAGAGTAAGCAACCGGTCATCAAGCGGAGAAATTTTTTGGAGGATATTGCTGGTAAACTCCGTTGAAAGGTCCAGCCAGAATACTTCGTGACGGGCAATTTTATGGAAGACATCAACCAAATCAGAATTGAACCACATTCCGCTGAATTTATTAACCTGACTCGTTATTCTATCCGTCTGTTCCAAAATATATTTATCCTCGGCGATTAAAACCTCCACCCTATCCGCCAGGTGCAATATCTGGCTTAAAACCGGGATTTTGTCTTTGATTAAACCGGATTGATTGGGACCAAGCCAATGGTCATGATGATAATTGATGATATTAATGAAGTTATCGAATAATTTAAATGCCCCCAATATTTTAATGCCTGATTCGATATGCGTGCGGGAATTGGCATAATCAAAGTTCATTATATCCATTTTATCCTTGCTTGAAACGACCCCGAAATCATGCAACAAGCCTGCATAAAAAAGGTTCAGCTTATCAGAATCGCTAATGCCCATTACACCTGCCATTTTAAGGCTAATCATAGTAACACGCTGGGAATGGCGGCTGATGCGCAAGGTCAAAAGGTCCAAGGCCTTTGAAATCCCGTAAACCAGTTCCTTGAAATAAATTTTTTGCGTCTCATCCATATTCTTATATTTTCAAATGAAGTACCCTGCGGCAAGCTACAGGGAATTTTCAAGTTAAATACCCCCGCCCCGACTCGAACGGGGAACCTTCTGGTTCGAAGCCAGTCACTCTATCCAATTGAGCTACGGGGGCATCTCTAAGATTCCAGAATACCAGAGCATTTGTAAAGTGTCAAATATTAAATTATCTTGTTGCTATAAACCAGAGTTGTATAATACGCGTTATGGTAAAAATTATTTCGATTGTAGGAAAAAGCAATTCGGGCAAAACAACCTTACTGGAAAAGCTTATCAAAAATTTATCCGGGAAGGGATACCGCATCGGGACAATCAAGCATAATACGCGCGGGTTTGAAATTGATTATCCGGGAAAAGATTCCTACCGCCATTTTCATGCAGGCAGCTGTGCGACACTTATTATTTCACCGCGAAAACTGGCCTTTATAAAGAGGTTAGATAAACCGGCTAAACTTGACGCTATTACCGAAAACTTCTTTAAGGGCTTTGACCTGATTATTACGGAAGGATTCAAAAGGGAAAACAAACCAAAGATAGAACTCGTCCGCGCGGCTGTCGCCAAGAAACCGCTTTGCAAACCACGGGGCCACAACCTTATTGCACTCGTAACCGACCTCAAAATCGACGGGTACCCACAACCGCAATTCAAGCCAAACCAAATCTCAAAAACGGCAGATTTTATCGAAAGGAGATTCTTATGGCAGAAGAAAGGAAAATAGAGCTGGTCAGGGTAAAAATCGACGGCAAACCGCTGCCGATAAAAGGATTCGTCCAGGATTTTTTAGGGTCGGGCATTTTAGGGATGCTCGCCAGCCTTAAAGGAGTAGACAATCCAAAAGAAATCCAGATAGAAATAAAAGTGAACCTATGAAAGGCCCCATTGCCGCGATTATCTTAACCGGAGGGAAAAACCAAACAACCGGAAAAGATAATACGTTTCTCCCAATAGGCAATAAAACCGTTTTGGATATACTTCTTGGCAAACTTAATCCTTTATTCCCGGAAATTATCATTTCCGCTAAGAATCCGGCAAGATACCTGGATATAAAAGGCGTCCGGGTAGTCGCGGATATGATGCCAGCAGGAAACGACCTGTCCGGAATTTATTCCGCCCTTCGATACACCTTGAACCCATATGCATTTGTAATCTCATGCGACACCCCGCTTGTAGAACCCGGATTAATCAAGTATTTATTAAAATACCGCAAAGGATTCGACGTGGTTATTCCAGAAAGTGAAAACGGATTTGAACCCTTTTGCGCAGTCTATTCCAAAAAGTGCGTTAAAGCAATGGAAGAAATAATCCGTAAAGATAATTGCAAGATTATCGATTTTTTGCCGCTGGTAAAAGTAAAAACCATCAAGCAACCTGAAATAAAAAAAATCGGGAACGACAATTTCTTAACCCTCAGCTCTGGAAGTGATTATCAACAAATCCAAAACAAACTCAAAACCAACTAATGCGAATCTCTCATTGCATGCGACTTTATCCATTGCTGCTTTTTTATTGAGTTTGCGGTTCGGTTTTGTTAAATTAAAACCATGAAAGCCCCCAGATACCTGATAAGTTTCAACGCATCTAAATTACCGTCTGTTTATACGGACGTTTTGGTTGTAGGCAGCGGCATTGCCGGATTGCGCGCGGCGATTGAAGCAAGCAAATACGGACAGGCTCTGATTATCACAAAAGGCATTCTTTCTGAAAGCAATACGTTTTACGCCCAGGGCGGCATTGCTTCTCATATTAACAACCAGCATTTAGTATACTCCCATATTAATGATACCATAAAAAACGGGCAAGGGTTAAACGACCCGAAAATGGTGCGTAAAATCATCACTAACGGCATTATAAATATCAAGGAAATGATTGAATGGGGCATCAAGTTTGACAGGCATGGGGGAAAATACCACCTTGCACACGAAGGAGGCCATCAATACCCGCGCATCCTGCACGCGGGGGGCGACCACACCGGAGAGGAAGTTGTAAAATCTCTGATAAATAAAATCAACAAAATAGATAACATAGCTTATAAAGAACAGGTTTTCACAATCGACATTTTAACGGATGCACATAACACATGCTGCGGGGTATTGGCATACCAATCCGGCAACAATAACTTTATTATCATCCAGGCGCGTAAAACCATCATGGCAACCGGAGGTCTCGGACAACTATACAGGGAAACTACCAATCCCGAAGTTGCAACCGGCGATGGGATAGCCATGGCTTACCGCGCCGGGGCGGTATTACAGGATATGGAATTTGTCCAATTCCATCCTACCGCCTTATATATTGCGGGGGCAGCCCGAGCATTAATTTCCGAAGCGGTTCGTGGAGCCGGCGGCATCCTTGTAGATAAACACAAAAAAAGGTTTATGACTAATTACCATCCCCAAGCGGAACTTGCACCCAGGGATGTGGTGTCGCGCAGCATTATCAATCAAATGCGCTTGAGTAACGACACGAGTGTTTATCTTGACGTAACCCATCTTGGAGAAAAGAAAATAAAGAAACAATTCCCGGGACTTTATCAATTATGCAAAAAATTCCGAATTGATATCACACACGATTTGATTCCGGTCCGCCCCAGTGCGCACTATATGCTCGGAGGAATAAGAACAAAACCGGACGGTTCAACAAACATTAATAATTTTTTCGCGGCAGGCGAATGCGCCTCCTGTAATTTCCACGGGGCTAACCGATTAGGAAGCAATTCTTTGCTTGAAAGCCTTGTCATGGGGACGGTTTGCGGTAAAACGGCAGGTAAAAAAATATCGAACAAGCCATTCGGACTGCTTAAGATAAAACATAAAACCGCCTATTCTGAAACTGATTCTCTCGATATGGAAGATATCAGAAACGCCCTAAAAAGCCTTATGACAAGAGCGGTCGGGGTGGAAAGGGAAGAAAAACTATTAACCGACTCTTTATCCAAAATAGATTTCTGGGAAAGTTACGTCCTCAACAAGGAATTCAGGGAAGTCCCCGCATGGGAACTGCAAAATATGCTCATCCTAGCGCGGTTAATCGCACAATCGGCATTGAAACGGACAGAATCGCGCGGAACGCATTACCGGACCGATTTTCCCTCACAAAATAACAAGCAGTGGAAAAAACATATTATCGTTCAAGGCTAAAAAGCAGTAAACATGAAAATAGGCATTTTAGGCGGGACATTTAACCCGATTCATAACGGACATCTGATAATCGCCAGAGAGGCGCGGAAACGTTTTAAACTGGATAAAATTATTTTTATGCCATGTCATACCCCCTATCACAAAAAAAACAATGCGCTGGCATCACCCAAACACCGGTTGACCATGGTTAAAAAAGCTGCCAGAGGAACACTTTATTTCAAAACATCAGATATCGAAATTAAACGGGGCGGCTTAACATATTCCATTGACACTTTAAAGCATTTAACCAAACTCTATAAACCGGGGACAAAATTCTATTTTATCATCGGAAGCGATTCATTAATAGAATTGCCATTGTGGAAAGGAATAAAAGAGCTGGCCAAACTTTGTAATTTTATCGCAGTTGAACGGCCCGGCGTTATCATGAAAAGAAAACTGCCTTCTTATTTAACGCCACGTATTTTTCATATAAAAAAACCATTATCGGATATTTCCTCCAGCGAAATAAGGAAACGCATAAGAGAAAAACAATCTATAAAATATCTTGTATCAAAACCAGTGGAGAAGTATATTATAAACAACAATTTATATAAATAAAGGAGGGATTATCATGAATATCATACAAGTAGCTTCGGAAGCCGTTCCTTTCGCCAAAACCGGGGGACTGGCGGATGTCGCCGGGGCATTACCTATTCACCTGGAGCAACTAAAACATAAAATATCACTTTTCGTTCCCTTTTACAGGCAAATCAAAGAATCCAAACTGAAATTGACGCCAACCAACATCGGAATTGAAGTAAAAATAGGAGACAAAACATCCAAAGCCAAAATCTGGACGGCCCTTATCCCGGAAAGCAAGGCAACGGCTTATTTTATCCAGAATGACGAGTATTATAACAGGGACAACCTCTACAGCACATCAAAGGGAGATTACCCGGATAATTCAGAACGGTTCATTTTCTTTTCCCGCGCAGTATTAGAAACCATCAAAGCATTGAATATAAACGCTGATATAATTCATTGCCATGATTGGCAAACTGCATTGATACCGGTTTATCTTAAAACTATTTACAATTCCGACCCGCTTTTCAAAAACATAAAAACAGTATTCACCATCCACAACCTGGCTTACCAGGGATTATTCTGGCACTGGGATATGAAACTAACCGGGTTTGACTGGTCCCTTTTCAACTGGAAACAGCTTGAATTCTGGGGAAAATTGAATTTCCTTAAAGGAGGTCTCGTTTTTTCTGATATCTTAACCACGGTCAGCCCAAAATATTCCCACGAAATCCAAACCACGGAATTCGGTGCGGGGTTGGACGGAGTCTTAAGAGAACGCCAGGCTAACCTTTACGGAATTATTAACGGAGTTGAATACACCGACTGGAACCCGGAAAGTGATAAGCTTATTCCGGCAAACTATAATGCCACCGGTATGGAAGGAAAATATACTTGCCGCAAATCGCTGCAGGAATCCCAAAACCTGCCGGCATCGAACGCACCGATTATCGGAATGGTCACCAGGCTTGCCGGGCAAAAAGGGCTTGATATCCTCGTG
This sequence comes from Planctomycetota bacterium, assembly GCA_016207825.1. NCBI lineage: Bacteria > Pseudomonadati > Planctomycetota > Planctomycetota bacterium. The sequence continues at coordinate 20,634 of JACQZI010000010.1, forward strand.
GAAATATTTGATGAACTGATGAAAGAAGACGTCCAATTCGTGCTCCTAGGCACGGGCGAGGAAAAATACCACAAGGCGATGACCGATATCCAAAAAAAATACAAGAAGAAAACAGGAATTAACCTCAAATTCGATAATTCGTTAGCGCATTTAATTACAGCCGGAGCTGACATGTTCCTGATGCCATCGCGTTACGAACCATGCGGATTGAACCAGCTTTATTCGCTTAAATACGGAACACCGCCTATCGTCCGTGAAACAGGCGGCCTGGCAGATACCATCACCAATTACGACGGCAGCAATTTAAAAACAGCCACCGGATTTTCATTCCGCGAACACACAGGACAAGCCTTGTTCAAAACCATAAAGAACGCCCTATCTACATTCCAGAACAAAAAAGTATGGAAGCAAATAGTCAAGAACGGAATGAAACAAGACTGGTCATGGAAAAGAAGCGCAGGGGAATACAACAAACTCTATCTCAAACTGAAAGGATAATTTAATGAACGAACCAACCGTGGTCTTGGAAACTAAAATACCGGAATTAAAACTGTTCGGGCGGGGCAAAGTGCGCGATATTTACGAACTACCGCCCCACCTTCTGGTTGTGACCACGGACCGGATATCCGCCTTTGATGTCATACTGTCCGATGGAATACCCCTTAAAGGCAACGTATTAACGGCTATCTCCGCCTTTTGGTTTAATTTGCTGAGAGACATCACTCCCTCGCATTTCATCACTGATAATTTTAATGAAATAAAGAAACTAAAACCCGAACTCGCCGCGCATGAAACCGTCTTAAAAGGAAGGAGCATGCTGGTAAAAAAGTGCGAAATCTTCCCGGTCGAATGCGTAGTCAGGGGATACATGGCCGGTTCCGGCTGGAAAGAATACCAGAAAAGCGGAACAGTCTGCGGGATAAAGCTGAAAGACGGGATTAAGGAAAGCGATAAGCTGGACGAACCGATATTTACCCCTTCCACCAAAGCCACTTCCGGACATGATGAAAACATCAACTACGAAAGAATGAGCCAGATTATCGGCGAGAAACACTCTAAAATCTTAATGGAACGAAGCCTACAAGTCTACCAAACCGCCCATAAATACGCCCTTGAAAAGGGAATTATCATAAGCGATACGAAATTTGAATGGGGAAAATCAGGCAATGATATAATACTGGCTGATGAAGTCCTAACGCCCGATTCTTCACGATTCTGGCCGAAAGATAAATACCAGGCAGGCAAAGGCCAACCATCTTTTGATAAACAATTTGTCAGGGACTATCTGGAGGTTATTAAATGGGATAAAAATCCACCGCCACCTAAGTTACCCGAGGCAATCATAAAGAAAACCACGGAAAAATACCTGGAAGCATACGAAAGATTAACCGGGAATCCATTAATAATAAATTGATTGACAAAACAACCCGATACTATATAATAAATATCAATAATTTATAAGGAGCAAAACATGAAAAAGATAACCTTGTGGGTAATTGTCCTCGGACTTATAATGGGATTGGCCGCCTGTAATAAAAGCGAAATAGAAGCATTAACCAAGAAAAACGGCAACCTCGAAAAGCAGGTAAAAACCTTAAAAGGCGAAAAAGAAAAACTGGACAAGGAGGTCGGTAAAATCACATCACTCAATGATAAAATCGCTCAACTGGAAAAGGAAAATGGCGATTTAAAATCTGAAAACACCACTTTAAAAGAAAATTCGGCCAAACTGGAAATGGAATTCAATGCTCTACGCGATGAAAGCAATGGGATAATGCAAATGGCTCAGCAGCTTGTTGCCATCAAAAAACAGCTGGAAGCAGAAAATGCGGCGTTAAAAGAAAAACTATCTTCAAACCCATCATCAACACCATCTGAGACAAAACCACCGGAAACCGCACCAGATAACAAAGAAGCAAAGCCGCCGGTTAAGCCGGGCATGGGGAATATGCCTGAATCGGTCAAGCAATGGATGATGAAACAGAAAGAACGTTCACAGCAAGGACTGCCTCCGGAAGAGCCCCCGGAAGAAGTCAAAAAATGGATGGACGAAAACATGCCCAAAAAGCCACAATAACAGGATGTGAAAATAAAAACTATTGATAGTTGCCTTAGACAGAATTAATTATGCCGCGGAATAATTGATTTGGCAATGCCTTCCAATAATCCAGATTCAGCGGATTGAGGTAACGCTTTAAGCGACTCAACTGCTTTTACCGAATACCATTGGGCTGTCTTCAAAATATCGTCTCTAACAGACTCGAGGTTGCAATCAGGCTTATATCCCCCTGCCCCGCCTGATTTGCTATTGCGGATAAGAGAAACAATCATTTTTTCCATCTTTTTACTGCCGTTTTTTGGGAAGCGTTTCATTAAACGCATCAATGGCAAGGTTATTTTTCCTTTAGCCAAATCCGTCCCTACTGTCTTCCCGATGGATTTCTCTGTAGCCGTAAAATCGAGGTAATCATCCAATATCTGATATGCCATTCCAAAATTAAGCCCGTAGTTTTTTAGCGCCAAATGGTGTTTTTTATTACCGGATGCAAACGCCGAACCTAAATAACAAGACGTCGCGAACAGAGTCGCGGTCTTTTCCCTGATTATCCTTAAATAATCCTTTTCGGTGAGCGAAGAATCAAATCTGCGTTCAGTATGGACCAGCTCCCCATGGCATATCTGCCCCACCGTTTCGGCAATAACTTTCACAACTTCCGTGGATTGTATATCCGCGCAAGTTTTAAATGCATTGGAAAATATCAAATCGCCATAAAGAATTGCCATTTCATTTCCCCATTTTTGATTTATCGTCGGCAGATATCTCCTTAACCTTGCATCATCAAGAACGTCATCATGCATAAGAGTGGCATTATGGATTAATTCCACGATCAAAGCCAGGTCAAAATGGATAGGTTTAATACGGCCGCTCACCCGGGCGGAGAGGAAAAGTAAAACCGGGCGTAATCTTTTACCGCGGACTTTTTCCTGATAAAGATATAGTTTCCGGCTAACCCCATTCTGTTTAGCAAAAAGGCAATTAAATGAATTCTCGAATTGCTTCAACTCCGCTTTAAGCGACTGATGCACAGTTTGTAAATTAATCATCGTTAGGCGAATCCCATTCCGTTTAAGACTGAAAGCATTACGCCGGCCGCCATTATCGAACCGATTTGTCCGCCGGCATTAACGCTTATGGCATGCATCAGCAGAAAATTCTGAGGATCGGCTTTTTGACCTTCCCGCTGAACCACCCGGGCAGACATCGGGAAAGCAGAAATCCCGGCCGCACCGATTAAAGGATTGATTTTTCCTCCGCTTAACCGATACATTAATTTGCCCAATAACACGCCGCAAACCGTATCCAATATAATGGCAATCAATCCTAATCCAAAAACCATCAGGGTTGTCTGCTGCAGAAATTTATCCGCCTCCATTGTCGCGCCGATGCTGATTCCCAGAAGCAGGGTAATAACATTAATCAACTCATTCTGCGCGGCCTGGCTTAAACGCCCGACGACCCCGCACTCTTTCAGGAAATTACCGAGCATCAAAAGCCCTATAAGCGGAGCTCCCTTGGGAGCGACCAAACAGGTGAATACAGTTACCATAACCGGAAAGATGATTCTTACGGTTTTGGATACGGATGTTTTAAGCGTTCCCATTTTGGTCATCCGTTCCTTCTTCGTGGTCAAAAGGCGCATAATCGGAGGCTGGATAATCGGGACAAGAGACATATATGAATAAGCGGCAACCATAATGGCGCCGGCGAGCGCCGGGGCGTACCGTTTGGCGAAAATTATCGAGGTCGGACCGTCACAGGCGCCGATAATCCCTATGGCGCAAGCCTCCGGCCTGCTGAAATCCCCTAACTCTAAAGCGAGTATAACGGTCAGGAAAATACCGAATTGTCCGGCCGCGCTCATGAAAAGAATCTTCGGATTGGTTAAAATAGGGCTGAAATCCGCCATTGCGCCGATTCCGATAAAAATAAGGCAGGGGAAAAGCTCCGTCATGATTCCGAAATCGTAAATAATCCTTAAAAGCCCGTCATGCTCCATCAAACCGGTCATCGGAAGGTTAACAAGAATGGCGCCGAAACCGATTGGAATCAAAAGAAGCGGCTCAAATCCGTGTTTTATCGCCAGGAAGATTAAACCCCCGCCGATAACAAGCATTATAACATTTGAAATGCCGAGGTTTTTAAACCCTTCCATTAAACCATTTAATCCCATTAATAATGTTTCTATCATAGTTTATTTGGTAAATATTTTATTCAGCAGGCTTGATAAAAACCCTAAACACCATAACGTAACGAGCGTTACGCCCATCCCGATTATCGCAAGGCTGAGGCCGAATTCTAAATCTGACATATTATCTAAATGTTTCCGGGAAGTAATCCATCAAAACGGAATCAATTGACATTTAATCTACGATTCTATTGTCACTAAGGTCTGCTCGGCTTCAATAGCCTGACCGACAGCCACTGAAATTTCTTTTACGGTTCCGGCAACCGGGGCCATAATTTCCATCTCGATTTTCATGGACTCAAATATAACCATGGGCTGGTCCTGATTAACCTTATCTCCCTGTTTAACATTAACCTTAATAACTTTCCCAACCATCGGGGCGGTTACTTTCGTTATTTTCCCTTCGCTCATTTTTATCCCCCTTCTTAGAATTTAGTCTCGCTTGAAAAGTTGAAATCGTTTATTTTCAGCGCCGGCACGACAAATCCGCCTCCAAAGAAAGCATTCTGGTATTTACTGTCGCGCGAAATCATTTCAACATTGGATAACGCCTTGACCACGCCTTCGGTAAAGCGCATATTCCTGATTCCTTTTGTAATCTGGCCATTCTCAATTAAAAATGTCCCGTTTCTGGTCATTCCGGTAAGGACCAATTGCATAGGTTCGACTAAATTCGTATAATGGAATTCCGTTACCAAGACCCCATTCTTGGTAGAACCGATCATTTCATCTATTGAAGAATCTCCGGCAGCCAAAATAAGATTAGTCGGCATGGGGCCTGAAGGATTCGGCTGAGGCAATCCATGCCCTGTAGTGACGGTTTTCGCCTTAAGAGCTGTCTCCCGGTCATATACGACATTTTTCGCAATCCCTTTATCAATCAACACCACTTCTTTTTTAGGCATGCCTTCGAAATCAAAAGGCGCGCCCATTGCCTGTGGATGATATACGTTATCAGAAATGGTTATATTTTTACCTATTACCTGTTTCCCCATTTTACCTGACAAAAAACTTCTTCCTTCCTGAAATGTCAAAGCGCCTAACCCGCGCCATGCCATAAAAAGCATAAAATTACTCACGGCCGCAGGCTCCAAGATAACCGTATAATGGCCGGCCGGCAAGGAAACCGGATTCTGGCTTTTTAACGCCTTTTCAATCGCCTGACGCGCAACGGCAAGCGTATTAATCTGGCTGGCATCTTTATTATGGGCTTTTGCCCAACCGCTGCTGTCATTAGTCAAAGCGGTTAACGAAAACTCAGCTTCGCTACCTTTGTGATAGGCGAATAATCCGTGTGAATTTGCCAGCGCCAGACAGGAAACAGTATTGGAAAATATGCCGGAGCCGTTCAAGCCGTGCTTTTCACACTCCCCCACAGCCATCCGGATTGCCTCGGTCCGGTCATGAGGGCTCACCTGTCCGGTCTTTTCGACATAGGCATTAACCTCACGGTAAGACTGCTTTTTAGGGAGGGGAAGTATTTTCCGGTCGGCTTTCTGGTAAGATACCAGCTCGGAAGCGTCTGAAATCAATTTCTTAAGAGATTCCTCATCTATCCGGTTAGTCATGGCGCGTGCAACCTTGCCGCCCTTTATCAGGCGCACCGTAAGCTCGGTTATATCGCTTTCGTGGACATTCTGGGTAATTACATTATTGGCATAGCGGGTGAGCGATTGATTATAATTAAGTAAAATCACTTCGATTTCATCGGCAGCATTTTTCCCGTTTATTTTCTTTCGTCCATACGAAAATATCTTATCGGTGAGTTGTTTTACATCTTCGCGAGCCAGCATCATTATTCTCCTGTAATATAAATATTTGAATTTTTTATTTTACTTACTTTATAAAAGGCTTTCAAGTAAATTCGCTTCTATAAAAAGCGAAAAGGGTGTTGTGGCGTGAGATCCGCTATTGCTTAAATTCAACGGCCAATTTGAGGCTTCCACTGCCTTCCACGGCGCTCGGCCTGCCCATGGAACACGGCTGGACTCCGCCGATGGAAATATCAGAATAAAAATCAAGCTTGATGAATTTCCCCTTGGAAACCAGGAAATGAGCCGTTCCGGAAAGGGCAATCGTTTCTTTCAAACCCTCTTCTTCGGCTTTTAACACACCGGTAATTTCGATAATAGCCGTTTCATCCCCTTTAATCTTCTTGACTTCTTTCAAGGTGCAGATAACCACGGCGTCATCAAATCTCGGCTTTATACCGGGGTCAAGAGCGCCATGGTGAATCCCCCTTGCCCTGGTCGATGTAAAATTAAAAACTGAGAGCGCGGTTGAAGACACCACATCCCATTTATCACCACGTTTAACCTTGTTTGCCGGCAGGAATAAAAGGAAATTATTGTCATCCGGGAGTGCATTATTTTTTATTTCATCACTTATTTTATCCTTGGTTTCACGTTTTACCATCCCGTCTTTTATTTCGATAGCTATTGTTTTACCGTTTAACTCATCAGGCTTGCTGTTTGGCTTTTTCTCCAGCACGTTCACGGTTGATTTAAGATATTTCCGCTCTGCCTTTATAATATTAGTTTCTTTTACCTCGATGATTTTCTGGGATATTGTCTGTTCAACTTCTTCGTACACTTCGACCGGCGGGTGGCGCGGCATATTTGGAATTTTCTCGGAAAGCTTCAACTGCCTTTTATACATAACGGTCTGTGTTTGCCCTTTGGCGATTGTTCCTTTCAACTCGTATCCTTTATCGTCGCCTTCCCCTATCAAATAAATATTATAAATACTTATGCTTAACAGGAGAGTGGCAATCGCGCTAATGATTAAACTTAACCGTTTTTTCATATTACAAATCAACAAGACGTTTTCCCGGATTTCTTACCACCAAGCCAAAGGCAAAAGGCTACCCCAATTAATCCGACTCCGGCAATAATAATGGCAATCGAAACATTCGGAGTCCCTGATAAACTTTGTTCAGCACCCCTCACAATAATCGGCGCTTCAGACGCAAAAGCGAAAATAGGACACATCTGCTTAACACATGTTAATGTTGTCATATTTCCTCCTCCTTTAAAATGCCTTGCCTTAAAACGCCCTTATTTTAACCTTATCCTTTAACAAGTCAATAATTTAATAACGGTTTTTTGGACGTGTTGCCTTTGATGCGGTGCAAACGGCAAACCAGAATGCTTGATTTATATAAGCAAAACCTGGCCCTCCGGATTATTTTTTATCCATTTGACGTGAGACAATCGACATGAAAGGCCATATAAACTCTTTAATCTGCAGTTCCCATTGCTTTCCGTATAAATGGATCAGCATATAAAACAATAATTTATCTGCAAGGTCTCCTTTTACCATAGTGCCACCCCCAGAACCCGCAATCCGGCTGAATACTTTTTCGACATTTTCATCCTGTCCGACAAAGCAAGTGGAAATCGAATATGGCTTGCTATCTTTCCTGTCGTCTTTGCTGTCGGCTTGGTAATTCGGGCTTTTTTCCATGGTTAAATCACGGGCATTTGACGCCAGCCAACAAGTCTTATCTATATCATTCTGATAGGGAAAAGCATCGCCTATGATAATTATGATTTTATCAGCCGATTCGCGCCAAACCATTTTAGCATTTAACAAAGCCAGCTCTAATCCCTTATACAAGTTTTCTTCCTCAGAATTACCTCCGCCGCCGGCTTGAAGGCCGTCAATTGCCCTGATGATTTTAACGCTATCGGCTGCCAAAGGAACTGTTACCTGGGCGTCATCCCAATACTGGACAAGCCCTAAACGCAATGACGGGGAAATATTTCTTAAAGCATAACAAATAGTCTTCATGGCATCCTTAGGTATTAAGTCTTTCATGCTTAGCGTAGTATCAACAACAAATACGCAGTCCAAGCTCGATCCTTCCGGTTCTTTTTGCCGTATTTTCTCATTCGTATTTACAGGAATATTAACTGTTACCGAAGTCGCCTTCCCCGGCGATTTGTCACTCTTTGAACCGTCTTTATAATTATCTTTCTGTTTTTCCCACCATTTACACCAATCACGGTAATCGTTGATACTGGATATTTTATTAAAAATAGCTTCTATGGATTTACGATAAAAACCGTCTTCCTGTTTATACCAGAAATCGTTTAAACTGGTTATAACATCCTTACTTAAACTTTCTTTAAGCACTTCAGACGGAAATTTGCTTAGCGCCGACAAGGCATAATAAACCAAATTGCGGTTTGAATCGTGATTCGGCAATATTTTGGCAACGACTTCGGCGCTTTCCGGTTCTGGAATCTCTTTCAACGCTAAAGCGGCCAGGGCCTTAATAACCCAAATATCGCTTTGAGTCCCTAAATAAATCTGCTTTAAGCTGTCAATCCGCCCGGATGAGCTTTCTTTCTCCTCTTCTTTTTTCTCCGACTCATCAATGATTTCTGTTATTTCCTTATCGTCTTTAAATGCTTCTTTTATCTCTTTGGGGATCCCTGTTTCTTCGGCCTGGCTATAATCAAATGTCCATTGGGCAGCAATCCATGGTTCTTCATCAGGAAAAAGTTTTTCAATAAGACATATTTTAACAGGCAATAAACTATTTTTATCCACCCATATTTTATAGTTAAAAAGTTGTTCTTCATTCGACTCGTAAACGAGACTTATCAACCTGCATTTTTTATCGCCTACTGATTCTTCAATCGGAGTTTCCATCTTGTATTCTTTCATCAGCTCAGATATAATCCATTCATAAAAACCTGACGCCAGCAACTGACGACATTTAACGGAATCAGCCGTCGCAGTAAAAACCCTGCCAGTTTTTATATTATAAATCTTGTCTTTTATGAGATATTGCGGCTCTTCCAGCGTTAATGCGGGAATAACACTGTCACAAAAAAAGTCTTCACAGCAGTTCTTTCCCATTTCCATATAGACTACACCGGGAAACATCCAAAAACCATTTAAACGAGGAACCAACTTCTTTCCCCCGGAATCCGGATCATGCAAAGAATATTTGATCGCGAAACGATATTTTCCGGATTCTTTCATCTTGGCAAAAGTCATGCTAATGCATTCTGGTAAAGTGACGAGCTGTTTAATGATATTATCCAATCTCATTTTGACCTCGGGGTCTGTAGCTTTTTTCAACTCTTCCGCCAGCGTAATGTAAACAGAAGCGCCCATTTTAACAAGTTCTTCCTGGGCTTTTTCTCTGGTTTCCCATTCATCATCACTTAATTGCGTGATTAACCCCCTAACCTTCGCCTCATCCTTCGCCTTGTCTTCCGCTAAACCAATGCCATTGATAGCAAGCATAGCACCGGCAACTATCAAACTTATCAATAATTCTCTCATATTCCTGGAACAAATTAGGCTATTTATTCTTCCCTTTGCCCTGGCCCGGATTATCCTCGTCAAAATGACCGGAATCGTTGCCATGGCCTTTATCATTATGCGTATTCTCGCTATCCGGCTGAGAAACATCAGGACCGGTTTGTTTATCAGTGTTTTCTGTCTGGCTTAGTTCGGATACGGATTCCTCCCATTTTGTGGTATCAGCAGCCTCACCTGAAACGCCATCCGTCGCGGGGGAAGATTCGTTTTTCCTGTTTTCCAGGAAGCCTTTTTTAGTATTTCTTTCTTTCCTATACGGCTGTTTTTGATGTGTCTCCTTTTTTCCCCTATTCGCGTCATAATCAGTTACATACACCGGATTATAAGCATAGAAATCATTATCAGGCACAATATCTTCTGAATAAGCCGATGCCTTAGTGGAAAAACCGCTTCCGTCTTCATAGTTGTATTCAAACTCAAAACTACCTCCCCGCCTTTTCCTAGCATACAAATTCGGGTTATGCTGGGCGGTAAGCGCGGAAACCACGGCCATGCGGGCCGTCCGTTCAAATAATTCCTCTTTCTTCTTTTGCTCTTTTTCCTTTGCCTGTATTTTTTCCTTGGTTTCTTTTAACTTAGTCTGTTCAACCAAGAGTTCTCTGGGAACCCATTTCCCATCCTGCTTGATAAAGCCTTTCGCTATCATATATTCATCCTCGGTCACCCATTCGCCGTCAAGCTTTTTAAAACCTAAAGCGCGCCGGGCGCCTTCGTGATCCGGATTTATGGTAATAACAAACTCTAATTCTTCCTGCATCTTGGATTTCCATCCCTGTTTCTTACACCATAAAGCTAATTTATAATGGCCTACCGCATCATCTTCGGCTATATCCTTCAGCTTTTCCGCATACATTTCCGGTATGGTCTTCTGGGGAACGATACGCAGGATACGGTATTTCGGGATAACAACCGACCAGGCAATCGTTTCCAGCCTGATGTTATCATCATCTATCTCGGTTACCTTGCCGTTGTATTCCTCCCCGGTATCCAGCTGGACTATATCGGCTCTCACACATTCAGCACCGTTTGGAATAATCGGCATAAAAGAAAAGAAAAGCAATGCCACTGACACCAAACTCGCCTCTAAAACTCTTTTATCCATAACTCCCTCCTCAATTATTATATAATAAGCTACTTCAATATTCTATAATAAGCAAAATACGTGCCAAGGAGGGAAATATTGACTCGATATCAGTGTTTTTAAGCCAGAAATGCGTTATATTAAGTTTAGAGAGTTTTCTATCAGGGAACCACTAAAAAACACGTAAACCAATTTTACATCCTGTCAATCAGATTTACACCCTGGTTTTCCATAATAAAAAAGCCCGCCATAAAGGCGGGCTTTTCACCTAACTCTTTTATTTATTAGGGTTCTATTTATTTGCCATAGTTAATCTTACTAATAACCACTCCGCTAAGGAGTTTCGGGAAGAAATCGGTTGATTTCTGCGGCATGCGCTCGCTTCGGCCGGCAATCTTCCTGACTTCATCCACCTTGGTCGGATTTAAGAGGAACACCATCTGATAAGGGCCTTTTTTCAGCTCATCAATCGCCGCGTCTTCTCCGCGGATATAATGGACGTTCTCCTCTTTGGCAACGCTTTCCCGGCTTATCCCGAGAATCGTTTCCAGAATAAGCGAATGCAAAACCGTCACGTCCAGTTTCTTCCAGTCATCCGAATGTTTCTCTTTCACTATCTTCTGCATTATCTTCTCATCGCGCAGGACTAATAACGTATATTTATTTAAGCCTTTAGCGACCAAGCCGATGCAATGCTTGCGCATACCCATATGCTTTAAGCTGTGTATAAAATCAGCCCTTACTATCTTTTCATCTACCGGAGTGAAATATGGATATTCTTTAATCTTAAAATACTTAATCAGCTTCTTCTGGAAATTGACAAACGAGAAGTTCTTGAGGCCGAAAATCAGGCGATGGGTCGGCAATACCGTCAGCCCCTTGACATCATCCATATTAACGAATGTCATCATCCGGTTATTATAGGATTCCGGTTCATACGACTTCAAGCCCTTGGCGGCCATTTCGTTCCGGTAATTAAGCGCGGTCTCGTAACGGTGATGCCCGTCCGCGATAAAGACATCCTTGTTAGCCAGGACCTTGGCGATTTTCTTTATTGCAGACGGATTCTGTATCTTCCAGACTTTATGGACAACATTATATTCATCGCGTGAAACGATATCCGGTTTCCGCTTGGCGAAGCTATCGGTAATCTTATTGACAATCAGTTTCGGGTCAGAATAAAGCATGAAGACCTGCCCGGTCGAGCCGCCCACCTGCCGCATCATGTTCAGGCGGTCTACCTTGGGTCCGAGCAATGTCCTCTCGTGCGGATGCACCCCGCCTTTGCCTAATTCCACGAGCTTGCCCAGAGCGATAAAACCCTTGCGGACCTTTTTCTCGCCTTCCGCAACATACTCTTGATAGTAAGCATAAATCGTGGGCTTGGTATCCTGTTTTAGAATACCCTTCTTAAGCCATTCATTGAGGTAACCTGCGGAGCGGGTATATTTGTTGTTTGTCTCTGAATCGCCCTTAAATGACTTCCCCTTGGTAATCCTGACGTGGTTGTATTTATGCTTCTTGTAATAAATATCCTGCATCTTGTCATCGATTTTGTCGTAGGGCTGGGTGAGTATCTTGCTGTAATCCCCGACAATGCTCTTATTGTAGGTAATCCCCTTGAAGGCAAACACTTTTGTCATATCATGCTCCTTTTCAATCTAAACAAAGATAAAACAGAGCGGATTATAAACCGATTTCCCGTTTAGGGCAAAATAATTTAGCAATATTTTTTCGCACCACCTGAAATTAGATTAAGAGTGCCGAATAACCGTTCCCTAATATAGCAATGAAACAGCTTCGTCCCCGAATGTTTCCTGCCTCTCCGCCCGCCTCGACGAGCGAGAGCGAGGCTGGGGCAGCCGGGTAACAACAGATAATTCTTGACTCGCCTGCATCATTTAGCTAATATGGAATGTCAGCAGGAGCTTCGCATATCTCCCCGAACGATTTGCGGATACCCCCAAATAACTTGCGGATATCCACGAATTGTTTGCGGATATATACAAATAGTCTGTGGATATCCCCGAATATATTGTGGATACCCTCAAATAGTTTGCGGATATCCCCGAATAACTTGCGGATACATCGGAATTGATTATATACGTTTCTATCTAAGAAAGGGACTATAAAATGAAAAAAGACTACCTCCCCAGGAAAGAAAGCAATTTTGCCGGATGGGAGAAACAGTACGCGCAAATTATCGCGTCAGAGGCGGCATCTTTCGGCATAACACCTGATGAAGCAGCTAACCTACAATCTCTGCATGGATTATGGGAGGCATCTTATCAGGCGCATATTGCGGCGCAAAACCAGGCTCAGGCCGCTACAGAACGAAAAGACAAAGATATGAAGAGCCTTAAATCTTTTATCCGCATCCTTACCAGAAAAATTCAAGCCAACCCTTCAATAACCAATGCCATGCGTGAAAAATTGGGGATTACCGTGCCCGACAAAATCAGGACGCCGCTTTCTGAAGAAATAGTTTTGAACGAACCGTCTCCGGTTATCAGGGCGAAATGCACTGCTCCACAAACAGTGCGGATTGATTGGTATCCATCCCAGGCGAAAGGCGAAAAAGAATCTTTACCCAAAGGCATCAGCGGAGTAAGAATTTGGGTGGCGCAAGTGACTGAAAAAGGATTGACAGAGACAAGCTGGCGTTTTTTAACGGCGGACACTCATTCGCCTTATATCCATAACGTCGGCAACAAAGGCACAATCACCCTGGCATATAAAGCACAATGGTTTGACAGGCGCCAAAGGACAGGGCCGTTTGGTGCTCCGGTGGAAGTAGCCGTGACGGGATAGACTAAAATCCTATGGATTGATACTTATTTTGCTATGGCGTCACCGGGATTACGGGCAGGAGATTTGTTGCAGGAAACTGATTTCTATTAGCTTGATTTAACTTATGTTGGTAGAGTGTCCCAAGCATCTCGATGAATTACCAAGACATGGTACCTGTCACGATTTTATATCGTTTGTATTAACATTTACTAACAATCGTAATTTATAAAGGCTGTTCCAAAAAGCATAGAGAACTTTCTCCCATGCCTTTTGCCAATCTTGAACAGGAAACTCTATTCTTAAAAAATCAAAAGAAGCAGTAATGTCTTTTCTGGTTTTTGTATGGGTAGGATAGTCGTCTCTTATAGTTCTTATATGTTCAAAATTGCTCAAAATATCCAATGGGTAATTCGGATAATTATCCTCTAAGAATCTTTTAAGAGCAGTTATAGAACTAACTCCACCTTTCTCATTAACCGACTTGCTTTCTATCAGAATATCTCTAATCTTAATATCATTTATAAGATGTCCGATTACCTGAATCTTGTGGATAAATTCTTCTTTTGTCTTACAATCGCTACCAGAATCCCGAATAGACCTTGCTTGTGATATCATTAAGAATGGCTTATTATATTTCTTATCAAACAAAAGATTCAGGAAATCAATCTCGTCTGCCACTCGGTCTGATAAATCCACAGGAATATTAATAGCAGGCTGAAAGGTTTCGTATATCTGTTCCCAACATTTTCGCGCAACAGGAACACAACACATTGCCTTAAAATCTTCTAATATTTCCCCTTTATTACAATACGCTTTTATTATTTCTCTGCTGGTTATAATATCTTTAGTGTCTTTATAGCCTTGAGACATTGGATGAATCAAGTGGCTACACATTAAACGAGAATCAGGATGCGAACATTTATCGCAAAAGAATGGTGTTGTTAAGCTCTCTGATGGAGATTGATTCATACTAATATTACATACTGGGCCCATTAATCCTTTTCGTTGATGTCCGCATTTTTTTTGCAAAAGTTGTTGTATGTCTAATGGCATATTAGCACTTGTAATTAGAATCTCCTCACAATTAATTGTGGTTTCTTTAGGATAGTTCCCTTGCCCTAGTTTTTCTCTAAGTCGCTGAAGACCTATTCTCAAAAACACCTGTTCTATTATAACATCTTGATTTTTATCGTCATCATTAATTTCTAAGTTACAAATGGCTTCTGAAGTTATAGCAATATTAACAGGAAAACTTAATTTCCCTTGATTCACTCTAAATCTATAAAATCTTGATAAATCTCGTCCATTATGCGGAAGGATATTCGCAAAAGTAATTATAAATGGTTTCATTTAAATTTTCCGCCTACATTTGAATTCAGGGAACGCCTTACCGATTTGAAGTATACCTTTTCCCATGTATCCATTCAACCTTTTTGATATGTTTCCTGTAGATTCCTTAACACTTTATCAATAAAAACCCCCGGAATACGGTTAATATCCCAGGGGTTTTATGCAACAAACTAGTGGTTCTTCACACATCAATTGCGGGGTAATATCTTCACCCTATTTGTCACTCCTGCGAAAGCAGGAGTCCAGAGCCTTCGCATCATACTGGATTCCTCCCGAATGCTTTCGGGACGGGAATGACAGTAAAAGAAAAGTAACCCCTTAAATCACATGTGAAAGACCACTAAGTTATTTCCGAGCAAAGGCTATTAGCTTGTCTGCCACCGCGCCGCCGACCCGATTCTGGCCTTCCGCTGAAGAAGCACCCAAATGCGGAGTCAATATCACCTTTTCTCCCAGAGTCAGGAGCGGATTATCCGGCAGAATAGGTTCCTTCTCATATACATCAATACAAGCGCCGGCAATCGTCCCGGCTTTTATGGCATCGGCCAGGTCTTTTTCGCTCACCACTCCCCCGCGGGCGCAGTTAACGATAACCGCGTTCTTTTTCATCTTAGCGAACGCCGCCGTGTTAATCATGTTCTTGGTCTCGTTCGTCTTGGGTATATGCATACTGATAAAATCTGAATTCTTCAGGACTTCATCCAGGGAAACCATCTTGATGCCTACCTTGGTAAAGCGCGGGTCATCGGCCTTGACATACGGGTCGTAGGCAACGACAGACATCCCCAATGCAATCGCCCTTGTGGCAACTTCATAGCCAATCCTGCCGATGCCGACCAGGCCGAGGGTTTTCTTATAGAGCTCGGTGCCTTCCAAACGCTTCTTTTCCCATTTGCCTGCTTTCATGGTCGCGTCCGCTACGCAAATCTTGCGGCTGAATGCAAACATCAAGCCGATGGTCAGCTCAGCCACGGAAATGGAGCTGGCTTCCGGCGTATTATCGGCAACGACATTAGCCTTTTTAGCGGCTTCTTTATCAATATTATCCATCCCGACTCCGCCGCGCACAACTATCTTCAGTTTCTTGCCTTTCTCAAAGACTTCCTTGGTGACCTTGGTGGCCGAGCGCACGACCAACGCCTCGTAATTTTCCACTATTTTCAAGAGCTCCTCCGGTTTTATCCCGCCCTTGTCATCCACTATAAGTCCGGCTTTCCTCATCTGCTCCACGGCTTCCTTGTCTATGGAGTCGCATATCAGGACCTTCATACCTTTTTCTCCTTTTCTTTTGCCACAAAGACACGAAGACACTAAGAAATTTTTTGTGCCTTATGGTAAATATTTAAAGTATTATTCTTTTAATACCATCCTTGATAACAGGGACATTAAAATTTATCAAAAAGCCTAACCGCTTATTCATTAATTTTAAATGGCTTAATATTTGGGCTTCCCATACCGGATTCGGCTCATCTATAGCTTTGAGCTCACAGATTACTAAATCTTCAATTAATACATCCATCTAATCGCAAGCCCTCATCAAACGTTATGCCATCATAAATAATTGGAATATCAACCTGTCTTTTATACGATAAATCCCTTTTAGAAAGCTCTCGGCAAAAGCATACCTCATAAACCTTTTCCAATAAACCAGGACCAAACGCCTTATGGATTACATAGGCAGAATCAACGACTTTTTTACCTATCTCTTCTTCTTTATCCGATAAAGGCCTAAAGTTCATATCGTATTGCTCCTGCCACTAAGACACAAAGACACTAAGGATTCTTTATTCCTAAACCATAAAACACCAGGTTTCTTTGTGCCTTAGTGTCTTCGTGGCAATATTTAGCCTCTTATCGTCCTCGGCAAGAGCATCTGCCGCCTTTGGCGAGCCTCGCCCTATTGGGCGGGATGCTCTTATTCTATCCGCGAATACTTCTCGGTAAAATCATTTGATGTTGCGGACAGAAACTCTTCGGATTCTGGTAACACGCATTGGCAAAAACCACAAAATAATCACGTAACCCGGCGAACGGAACCACCTCATCCACATAACCGCGCTGGGCGCAATAGACAGGGCGGGATTTATCGTAATATTCCTTTGCCAGCTCATTCATCTGTGCGATTACCGGTTCCAATGGTTTCCCGGCATCCTTTTCCTTGACCAGACGGCGCGAGAACGAAGCCACCGACGCGGTTTCACCGTGCATTACATATATTTCCGTGGTCGGAACTCCGAGCGTAAAGGCGTTATTGCCGGTTGCCTGCGGACCGCCCATGATATAATGCGCCGCTGCAGTCCCTTTACGAAGTATTACCGTTGCCATGGGCAAATCAGATTGCTGTATGGAATATATTAACGCCTGCCCTAATCCTAAAAGCTCAGCCTTTTCCGCGATGTCGCCGACATCTATTCCGGAGGTATCCTGTATCCAAATCATCGGAATCCTGTCCCTGCCGCAGGCGGTCACGAGTTCATTCATCTTTATTAAACCTTCGCGGTATAATTTGCCGCCGATACCGGGATAAGGCGCGTATTTGGGATATCCCTTGGGAAGAATCCCCTGACGGTTTGCCACCACGCCAACCAGGAATCCGTCCAGTTTTGCCATGCCGCAATAGACTTCCGGTCCGTAACCGGGCTTGTATTCGGTGTGTTCGCTGTTATCAAATATCCGCGCCATCACCTGTTCGACATCATAGGCGCGTTTCTGGTTAAAGGGAACAAGATAATCAATTTCCTTCGGCGCGTAAAGAGGCGGCTTTGGCTGGGCGACTCTGAAGAAATTAGTGTCGTAGGTTGGCATCATCTTAACGCAATCCCTGAGCGCCTTAATAACTTCTTCTTCGGTATCATAAACATTCTTAAAGAATCCGGTATGGCTATAATGCGTAGCCGCTCCGCCCGGTGGAGTCGACTTAAACTTTCGGGTTGCTTCGATAATCTGCTCGGCGCCTGCCAGGTCAAATCCGCCTTTCGGCGCCATACCGCTCACTATCCCAGCACCACCCACCGCGATATTGGCGTTCTTATGGGCAAATATCATTGCCGGGGAAATCCCGTGATAGCCGCCGCCTGCCGGATTGGTCCCGAAAACCGCGACCAGAACCGGAATCCCTTTTTGTGCCAGTTCAGCGTGCCTGAAGAACGGCCTGCCGTGACCGCGCCTGCCTGCATAAACCTCTTCCTGCTCGGTCAGCTTAACTCCGCTGCAATTCAGCACCCAAACCAGCGGTATATGAAGCCGCTCGGCGATATCCTGCGCGCGGAAGATATTTTCCGCCTGCCCGGGAATCCAGGCGCCGGCAAGGACTTTATTATCGGATGCGATAATGGAGGCATACCTGCCTTCGATTTTTCCGATGCCGTTGACCACTCCGGTAGTGCCTTCTTCATTGGTGACCGGGTTGTAGAGGGTATTAAGCGGGAGGAATGTGCCTTTATCCACCAGCAATTCTATTCTTTCGTAAACGGTCTTTTCGCCGCGTTTATGAAGTGTTTCGGCGGGAATGCCGGCATTCCTGACTTTTTCTATTGCCTGGGCTAATTTCACCTCTTCGGCTTTAACCGAATCGGCATTTTCCTGTAGCTGTTTAATCTGGAAATCTTCAAGTTTCTTCCCGAAGGTAGATGGCATCTTTTCAAAGTATTGCTTCATCGCTGTTCTCCTATTCTAATATGAAATCATTTTCGTGCTTTCGTATCCAGTTTTCGCGTTTCCGTGTTACCTTAAATTACGTAACCATAACAAACTACAAAAGAATAATCAAGAAAATCACGTCCCGCAAAGCCGTAAACAAACACCTTATATAACGATATTCTTTATCAATAAAACTTTGACAAACCGCAGGATATCGTTTATACTCACGCACAATTGATTTTTATTGCTTAATCAAAGAAGGGGTGTGTTATGAAAAGAATA
The DNA here is from genome assembly GCA_016207825.1 of Planctomycetota bacterium. Lineage (NCBI taxonomy): Bacteria > Pseudomonadati > Planctomycetota > Planctomycetota bacterium. The sequence goes on from JACQZI010000010.1 coordinate 39,363, forward strand.
CTTGGACTAATAGCTATTGGATGCCTTTTGGGAATTGCCGCGCTTTCTGTTATTGCCGATGACACCGTAAAACCGGATATAGATTTTAAAGGCTCGCGATTTTCAGCGGGATATCTTGATTCCGGCGCCAACGGCTCATATCCGGACGGCTCTTTCCAGATGCCTGATGTTAAACTGCGCTTTAATTGGCGCATGACACCTGATGTATCCATATCGACACGCATGAACCTGAATAACGCCACTTTCAATAATCCACTTGACGTCTTTTGCCTGGACTATAAAAACCTGCTCCCCCTGGCAATACCATCAATGAAAGACAGTGCGTTTAATCCTATCCTCAGAATCGGTAGGTTTAAAGTTGACTTCGGGGAAGAACAATTAGCCAATGACCCTATAGACGGCGTATTGGTTTCAAATTCCGCGGCCAATGTCGCCGGATATGATGAAGGAATCCAGTTTTTCCAGAACCTGCCGAAAGAAACACTCGGCATCCCGGCAAAATGGGCATTCAGCATCACCAACGGGAATAACGGCGCCAGCGCGGATAACGAACAAGCCAAAGCAATCGCCTTTAAAGTAGGCGTTAATCCCATCCCGGAATTTTATGTTTCCGGAAGTTATTATAATTCAGGGAATGTAGGGAAACAAAGCGCGGAAATTTCTTATGCCGGATTGCTGACCCCCACCGCTAATGCCACCGAATGGACCCGTACCATAACGGAAATAGACCTGCGTTACGACTTCCAGCCGGGCAAGGAAAACCGTTTGAACCCGGGTCCGCCTGCATGGTCGGATAGCAAGGCTTATGTCCGCGCGGCTTACGGGCAATTCAAGGACAGCGGAAAAGATAAGCTCCCGGCTGTGGTCAAAATAACTCCACTTGAAGGGACTTATTACTTTTTAGAAGGCTGCTATAATGCAACGGCAAAACTCTATATCGCTGCTCGTTACAGCTGGGTAGGCTTTGATAAAAGCACCACCTTCGCTTCTTTAAACAGCGTTAACGCCAATGACTATACCAGGATATCAGCCGGGGTTGGCTACAGATTAACGGATAATACGCATGTTAAAATCGAGTCTATGACCAATACCGAGGATATCCCAACCGGCGCTACCAAGGCGGAAAACGACCAGATTGCGCTGTTATTTACGACTCTGTTTTAGATGCCGCGGAAGGTTTGTGTCAATCGGCTTGGCTTACGGTAGCAACTTTGTCAGCACGTAATCTCCTTTTCAGTGCTTCTTTCTTATAGTATTTGATGAACGGTTCCTCGGCTGAGAGCGAACCGTAACAAACCTGTGCCGAAGCCTTACAGCCGCCCAAGCATGTCTTTACCATAGCGCAGTCTTGGCAGAATTCCGGTATCGGTTCGGTAAACTCACTTATCTTATCAGGCTTGCTGATTGATGTAAAAGAATCTTTCAATATATTCCCTAGAATCATCGGGGTATGGTTGCACGGGCGGATATTGCCCATCGGGTCAACCGTATAATAGGAGCGTTTTGTCCCCGCTGCGCAATAGCCGAAATGCACTTTCTTGAAACGGCTGGTATCTATTACGCACGGCTGAACCGGAATAGAACAGGAAATACTGATTTTATATTTCTCCATCGCCTCTTCGGTAACTTCTAATGCCCTGATAACCTGTTCCGGCGTTGGTAATAATTCCTCAATATGGCGGACGCCTTCTCCGCCAACATTAAACCTGTTAAACATTATGCCGTCAACTCCCAGGGCAATCGCCAACTCTATCATTTCGCTAAAACCATCAATATTCTTCTTTGTCCCGACAAACACCGCCACGACCAACCCGTTATGGAGTTTAATATTCGCAATGGATTCTGTAACCTTGTCAAATGCGCCTTTGTTACGGGATAAAGCATCGTGTATAGCGCGGTCGGCGCTCAATATGGGAAGTTCAAAGAGTCCCACTCCCCGCTTGATAAAATCCTTGGCAACATCTTCTGTAATCAGCGTTCCGTTAGAAATAATCGTTACGGAAACACCCTGCTCTTTAGTGAATGAAACCAAATCAGCCAAATCTTTGCGTAAGAAAGGCTCTCCGCCGGTAAAGGTGAATTGCTTGCACTTGGTTTCCTTAATGATCTTGGCAATAAGGCGCTTGGTTTCTCCGGTATCCAGCTCGCCTTTGGGATAATGAGTATCAGTCACCTTCCAAGCGTTATAGCAAAATAGGCAATCGTTATTACAGGGTTGGGTAACTTCAAAGATGATTGAATCCTGCCGGTTTATCAGGAATTTGTCCTTTAGCTTATCTATCAATCCCATAAAATTAGCCGCCGAGTCACAGAGCACACAGAGAAAATATATTTTAATCTGTGTAATCTGTGGCTATTATTCCAATTCTTCAAGTATTTTCTTTGCACGCATCTTTATTTCCGGCTGGTCGGTTTTCTCCAGTGCTTCTTTAAGAGCCGGCACAATCGGGTCGCCTATTTCAGTCAACGCGGCTTGAGCGGATTCGCGCACCTGCCAGTCATCCGCACCCAAATCCTTGATTAACCGGTTTATCTTCTCCTTCAGCTTCGGCTCTACATCTTCCCAGCGGACATCTACAGGCAAATATAATTCCCGCAAGAGACGGAAAACAAGAACGGTATTAGCATGATCCAAATCATCGGCTAAATAATCACCTCTTTCAGCTTCAGGGTCTTCTTTATCTATCTCATGGCGGTCAATAGTTTGTTTCACCTTATCATAAACCTCTTTAGTGATTTTCCCTTCTTTCTGCATCCATTCTAACAGGTTCATTTGCGTTTCATAATCGCTGTTCTTGCGAGGTGGCAACCCCTTTCGATCATAACACATTAACATTACATCGCTATTTGCGGAGTACGACAAGTGCAACGCAACACTAGTCGCGATTTGTGCCATGTGAACCAATGCAAGCCGGGTGGGTTCCTCTTTCAAAGCATTAATCTTTTCGGTAATAGATTGCAACTGTTTTTCCAGTTTCTGCTCGACCTCACCGGCTACTTCCAATTCAGCCGGCATATATTTAACCATTTCTTTAAATAGCTTCCTCAAATCGCGCCACTCTCTGGTCTTTTTCACATCGGCAACACGCTTGTCAACCAGTGCGGACAATTCATCAACAACCTGAATTTCACAGAGTTCCACGATAAAATCAACCACCTCTCTTTTTTCCTCAAGTGAAAGTTTTTCCAGAAGCGGCTTATCGGTAATCCATTCACTTATGCCTTCGTAGTAATTCCTGACAGCGGTTTTTGACTTGTCGATAACATCCTGATTAATCTTACCTTCCTTATACATTTTCCCCAAAAGCACATATTGGTTTTCCAAATCCGCCATCGTTTTTATGTACTTATTGGAAGGAGAAACCTCATAACAAGTTGTCATTAATTTTTCATGACTGATATATTCTGTCCTGGCATTAAAGACAAGCCTGATGGTTGTTTTTACAGCATCTGTAAACCTTTTACCCTTTAATATTCTTTGCACTAACTGGTTAGAGTCTTTGCAGAGTTTATCGAATTCATCTTTGTTATTTGTCCGACCGATGCCATCCCATATTTTCTGGAGTTTCACAAACGAATCTTCTTGCTTATTGCCAACTTGTTCACTGCTAATTGCTCCTTGTTCATTTGCAGCATCTTTGGATTGTCCGTAAACGGATGCTGAAAGAAACGCCAGGACAATCGCCACGCTTATCCAAAAATCCCTCGCCCATCTGCCTTGTAATTTAGAATATCTGATTACCCGATAACCTAACACAAACAACGCCAATCCGGCAATACACGCTCCGATTATTAATACAACATCACCAATTCGTTCCATAATCACCTCCTCTTCACCCAAGGCCAATAAGTTTATCTATTGGCAAGGAAAACCTTTATTATCTTATCACCTTATCAACCTATTAGCTGCGTCCTGTATTGTTAGGCTTGTCCAGGCTCAAAATATGCTGAAAAATCTGGTAATTTTAAAGAAATAATTATTCTTCCTCTACCGGCTCGCTCTCATTCTCAATCTCATTTTCATCTTCATCATTCTGGTGTTTCTTCATTGACTCGGCCATTTCCGCCAGCCCCTTTTCCGCTTCATCCTTGGAAATCATATTAACCTTCATATCATCCTCTTGGACCGAAAACGCGACAAACTGACGTTTTGCGTTAATCCATACATATCCGGGATCATCGCGTTCAGTCGGTGACATGCTGAATTTATACGCCTTGATTTTATCCTTGCCGACTGTAATTTCATCCTCTCCCTCACAGACAACTTTAAATCTCATCGTCCAATCATGCGCTTCGAATCCGAGCAGTGTCGGCGTAATGGATGCACCTTTAACCATCGGCATTGTGGTTATGTAGCGCACCAAACTGCTGAAGGAAACCATATCAGCAGGGATATCAACAGATTCGGATTCCTCGCCTTCGGAAATAATCTTCACTTTTCCGTTTTCAAACTTATATTCGATTGACATATTTTCTCTTTCAGATTTCATTTCCATCTTCGCATAAAGCAAGGATAAATTTTTATCTTTACGGCAGATTGTGATATTCGTGATAACCATCATCTTTCCCCCCTCCGCCATGGAGATAACATCTTCCATCCTTATCGCGTCTTCCCCCTTATATTTATCTTCTTTGGTAATCGCTTTGATAAAGCCTTTCATCTCACGCTCTCCGGTAAAGCCATACCACAATTCCTTTCCGTCTTTGCCGGACCAATTCTTAACCACATCCCGTACGGCAAGCGTCCCTTCTATCTCCGTAATAATCTTCTTGGCGCGCATTTTGGTCTCAGGTTCTTTCGCATTCTCCATCGCCTTGCGCACCGGCTCAAGAGCCGGTTCTCCGATTCTAATCAATTCCGCGGTAGCGGATTCCCTTTCCTCAAAATCATCGGCATTTAATTTCTCAATAAGCCCTTTAACCTGCTTCTCAACCTCTTCATTATTAACCGTTTCCCCTTTATCAACCACTATAACTTTGACTTTGGCGTCAAAAAGATCCGGTTTAAACCCGCTGCCGGTAAACTCAATGACTGCTTCGCCCACGGTAATGGCTTTAAACTCATCAAAGCGTGTAACACCTTCATTTTCCCATGTCTTTGTATGTTCAATCGCCCTACCGGAAACAGAAAACTCTCCCACCTGCCCTGATTTCGTAATCGGAGAACGGATGACAAAAGTTTCTCCTTTGTTTACGGTAATTTCCAAACCTTCTTTCAGCCTGAATTCTTTACCTGAATCTTTATCCTGTGCATATGCGAGAATCCCGCATATCAAAAGTGACATAATCATCAAAACCGCTGTTTTCCTATTCATATTCATTCTCCTTTAAAATATATTTTTATATTGGCGGAGGCGTGTAGGAATCGAACCTACCTGTCCCGCTTTTGGCAAGACACGCTGGCTTTGAAGGCCAGGAGAGCCACCAGACCCCATTCACCTCCATAAAGCAAGTTAAAAGTTACAGGTTTCATGTTACAGGTTTTCTAACGCTAAACTTATAACTTGCAACTTGTAACTCGAAACTATATTTTATTCAGTATCCTAACATCGCCAATCCGTTTGGTCAATTTTATATTGTCCAAATGCTCCAAGAGCGGAATGGCATATTTCCGGGAAGTATTTATGAGCTTGGTAAATTCGCCCGCTTTGATATTCTCGTGGGTTTTCAGGTATTCTTTCATAGTTTCGGATGCCTTTACAATCGCCTCTTTATGGAGAACAATTCCATCCGCCAATCCGACCAGAATCCCCCGGTCTTTCAAGGCGTTGATGGTTTCTTGGGCATTCTTCGGCTTTATCTGCAATTTATCGACCATTATCTCCAATGCGGGCGGAGATAATAAATTATCTATAAAGAACTTTTCCACCTTCTGCATCATGGATTCCTGTTTCTCGGTAAGTTTGATATTCGCCTGAACCAGTTTTATCGCATCGCCAACTCTAGCAAGCCGATTTTCCTCAGCAAGTTTAACTACTGCCCTCTCAAAGAACTCATCCTGCACCTCGGTTTTCACCAACAGGCTCTTTATTTCCTTAACCGGGATATTCAGTTTCAACGGCTGTTTGCGGTAAGAATCCTCCATTGAAGCGATAATCTTATCTTTCAGCATATTGAAATTATTCATATGCATCATCATGCGGATATCTAAATTACTGCGGATAATCGCCCCCTGCTTCTCCAATTTATCAAGCTCCTCTTTTATTTCCGCGTCCGGCAGGTTGGTTTTATCTATAAGTTCGCCAAGCGTGATAATATTCAATCCCGCATTAATAAGAACCTCGGCAACCGTTTCCCTTTCATCGGAGACTTCCAAAGCGCCCAGGTGTCCGATTGCCTCCTTATTAAACCTTTTGTGCTTAGGCGGATGAGGGTCAAGAATCACGCCGCCGCCCATGGTGACCATCGGCGCGTATAAACGGATAATAAACCTATCATCCTTAGCCACGACCAAAGGCTCTTCAGCACGGAATTGGATTAATCCGCGCTCGCCCGACTCCATTTTCTCCTTATCCAAAAGGACCACACGACCCAGAAACTCGCCTGTCCCGATATGCAATCTGACCCTCGTATTATTCTTTAGCGGATGAAAGGCATTGGAGACGATTTCCAGAGAGGCATCAAAGATATATGTCGGCTCAATATAGCCGGGCGCGGCAAGGGTATTGCCCCGGATTAGCGATTCCTTCTTTATCCCGGCAAGGTTAAGCCCGATGCGCTGTCCGGCCGCGGCTTCGGTCGCCTTGCCGCCGTAAGACTGTATCTGGCGCACCCGCACATCCTCTTTCTGCGGAAGTATTTCCAAGACGTCATTTATCTTCAGTCTGCCGCTTACCAGTGTGCCGGTAACAACCGTTCCGGAACCGCTCATGGTAAAAACACGGTCTATTGGGTAACGGGCGGGAAGGTTAATATTGCGTTTTGGAACGGACGGCGCCAGGCGGTCTATCTCTTGAATCAACTCAGAAATCCCACTGCCGGTGGTTGAAGAGACCTTGATAACCGGCGCTTTCCCCAGGAAACTGCTCGTTACCAGTTCGGCTATTTCATTCTCCGTCGCTTTGATTCGTTCTTCGCCTGCCAAATCCATCTTCGTGAGAACAATAATCCCGCATTGAACATCCAAAAGGCGTAATATCTCAAAGTGTTCCACAGTCTGCGGTTTGACACCTTCATTCGCATCAACCACGAAAAGGACGACATCAATGGTATTGACCCCGACCAGCATATTCTTGACAAAGCGCTCGTGCCCAGGGACATCTATTACCTGGGCAATCCGACCTCCGGGCAGTTTGAAGTTGGCAAAGCCGATATCAATGGTCATCTCGCGCTCTTTTTCCTCTTTCAGGCGGTCCGGGTCTATCCCGCTAAGCGCTTTTATCAGAGTGCTTTTGCCGTGGTCGACATGGCCAGCGGTGCCGATTAAAACATATTCCATGAATTAAACTCCTAACAACAGGATTAAACGGATTTAACGGAAAATCAGATTAATCAGTTAAATCCCGTTGTTAGAAATACTGGTTTTCAATCGCCTTGGTCGGGCATTTCTTCTGGCATTCCAGGCAACGGATACATTCAGGCGAATTGGAACTATTATATACCTTATGCGAAGTCGGACAGGTCTTGTAACAAATCTGGCAATCAATGCATTTATCCTTGACGAATTTCAGCTTATGGAAACTCAACTTATTAAAAAGGGCGAATATCCCGCCTATCGGGCACGCTCCCCTGCAGAACGGGCGCCTTATCATGATAAATAACATCAGGAAAATAACCAGTATCCAAATTCGGGGAGACTTTACAAATGTAATAATAATACTTCCATCGGAAACCTCGTTAAACCTTTCATCCCGCACCGTAACCGCCTGTTTTTCCGGAGCCGGCTCGGAAAAGGCATTGGACGGATTGAACGGGTTGGGGTCATAAGTTTCCGGTTCGGCCGTCTTGGTTTCAACTGGTTCTACCGGCTTTTTGGGGATTAGTGAATTAGGGATGCTCGCCTCTAATGTCCCTGCCGGGCAGAAATTACAGAAGAAGAAATCCTGGGGAGTGGTTTCGCCGGGAGTCATTACCACTCCGAAAAATATCGGGATTAACAGAACCATTACAAGAAGTGTCAGATATTTGCCGTAGCTAAGAAATGACGGCATATTGATTTTGGGGGACGGAATTTTATTCATCAAATCCTGCAACAAGCCAAACGGACAAACCCAACCGCAAAGGAGCCTTCCGATAATGACGCCGAAGAATATCAAAGTTCCCAGAACGATAAAGGGGAAAACACCGTTGGCCAAGAACTGCCCCATAGCGCCGATTGGGCAGGAAAAGGCGGCTATCGGACAACCCCAGCAATTAAGAATCGGGAAACAAGTATTCCGAAACGAGTAGAAGTAGGGATTAAGAAGGAATACAAATGAGATTTGCGTCAGCCTGCGCCAGAGTGTAATCCGGGTTTTAGTCTTTTTAGTGCTTTCGGTCATGAAACTCATAACCTTTATTTATGGAGTGCTTCAGGTCGAGCAAGCGGCTTCCCTCCGCTTGTTTATAAGGTTGCCTTTGACATCCGTAATAATCGCATCGTAATTCATCTCTTCCAGGAGCTGCGGCTCGCTCATCGTGGCGGATGACGCCGGGTCGATTGCCTTTCCTTCAACCGGCTTGTCATAAACCGTGTGCTTGCTGTAAGCAAACCCGTAAACCATAAACGCCAGGGAAATAATAAGAATAATAATGGTGATTATATTAACAACTATCCGCATTTTTGCTCCTTAATATATAATCGGCTTTTTTACTGCTGTAACTGCTCGATAAAAGCGGTAATCAGGGTCTTGGTCTGCTCCTCGGAATAACACCTCAAATCATTCAAATCGCCGGAAATAGTTATGCTTGGTATGCCCAGCTTCTTCTGCAACCTCTGTGGCATGCCGTAACGGCTGTTGGTGTTATTCGGGCAGGTCTTGGCATCGTGGAAGACAATACCGTTCACCCTGAACTTCTTTATCATGTTTTCTATGTATTTCTCTTTGGCGTCATCCGAGCGGACGATAAAGAGTTCAATATAAGCGCGTGCCATGCTGTTAAACGGGTCGTTGGCATCAAACGAGTCAAATATCCATGAATTACAATAAGTCGAAGCAACCACGCAGGTCTTAAGGCTGGTAAAGAGTTCCGCCATCGGCCTTAATTTTCCCCAGACAGGCATGCCATCCCAGTATAAACGGAATTTCTCCCCATCCACCGCGGCTTCGCGATTCTTCGCCTTTTCCTCCAGTTCCGCTAACAATACTTTATAATAATCTACCGCCTGTTGGGTTCCGCGCATTACAACCGCCGGACCCATATGAATCGTGCCGTCAAAGAAGTTAAGAGGCGAAGGCACAGCTGAAGCGGTTTCCAGCACCTTTTTCCAGAGAACACTGCATTCCTTGGAAAGGCCAAGCACGCGCTTCATCTCATTTTCATCATATTTCCTGCCGGAAATCTTTTCCATCTGCGGGATAAGTGCTTTCATCTGGCCGGCAACGCCTTTGATATGTTCGGCGGTCACTTCGCCCACTCCGCGGTAGGTTTCTATCCCGACAACCGGGACATTGAATTCACGTGCGTAAAACTTCATCCAGTCCTGGACATCGCGGCACTGGTTGGTGTTGTAGACAAGGACATCCGGACGCGGAACCGAATCAATACCCGGATACGCCTTGGTAAGCGGTGTCTGCTTCTTTAAATACGCACCGACATCGCTGGTTAAGTATGAGCATATTTCAGGGGAATACCCGATGGCATTGGCAACCGGGATAAAATCTGTGGACATACGCGTCGCGCCCAGCATCGCGCCGTGGTTTTCCGGGAAATAGACAAGGAATCCCATCGCGCGCAGGAGCTCGGCAGGTCCGACGCTCGTGCACCAGGCGATTTTATGCGATTTGGTTTTCATGGCGTTATCCAGTTCGTAGAAATGGTCGGCCATTAGTTTCTTCATCATCCCAACGGCTTTGATGCCTTTCTTTTGTTCTTTAGTCTGTTCAGCCATACGTCTATCCTTTCAAAAAATTAACTTATTACGCACCTTTATAATTGGGCCTGCGGCGTTCGAGTATTGAGCTCAAGCCTTCATAGGCATCGGCGGTGGAGAATATCTCGGTCAGGTGGTTGAGTTCAATCTTAATCCCTTCCTCGATATTCACCTTGAACCCGTCATCAATAATCTGGTTAGCCAGCTTAATCGCCACCGGCGCCTTGAACGAAACCTTCTTGGCGACCTTGGCTTCAAGCTGGTCAGGGCTCGTCAGGAGCTTATTGGATAATACATCCTTGATGCGCGCATCGGAGAAAATAGAGCGGAGCTTATCCACTTCAGGAGTTGCAATAATTGTTTGTTGCAGATATTTAGACTTTGGATTGGGCTGTGAAATCAGTTCCTTCACCCGCTTATCCAGTTCCGCAACGCTGACATATTCACCCATTCCCATTTCCTGCGCCTGCTTGGCATTGATGATTTCTCCGGTGAAGATAAGATATTTCGCCAGCGCCTTGCCGACCAGGCGAGGCAACCTCTGCGTGCCTGCCAATCCGGGATAAATGCCGATGCCGGTTTCCGGGAAGCCCATGTTCGCCCGTTCGGTCATGATAATGATATCGCATGCCAGCGCGAGCTCTGCCCCACCGCCCAGCGCTAATCCGTCTATCTTGGCAACGATGGTCTTGGGGCTTTTATCTATTCTCAAAAGCAAATCCTGCCCTTTCTTGGTGAAATCAACGATATCGCCTATTTTCTTATCTTTAATCTTTTTAACGAAGAAACCGATATCCGCGCCGGCAACAAACGCCTTGCCTTTGCCTTCAAGAATAATAATCTTTATCCTTTCGTTCGCCTCAGCTTTGGTAAAGGCTTCGTCAAGCTGCCTGACCACTTCCTCGTTTAAAGCGTTCATCGCTTCAGGGCGGTTAATTGTGATAGTCGCGACATTATCCTTGGCGGAAAGGTCAACGAGCCTGAAAAACCACGGTTTTCCGGATTTAAACTGCCCGTCCACCACTTTTGGAACGGTCACGCCGTATTTCTGGACTGTTTTAGTCAGTATCTCATCAGCCTTCTTCAAGCCTATTTTATTCATCAGTTCAAACGGTCCCAATGCCCAGCGCAGTCCGATTTTGGCGCCGCGATCGGTATCCTCAACCGAGGCTACCTGTTCCTGGACAATCTGGCCGGCGGCAAGGAATACCGCGCCGAGCAACTGGTCTTTAACCGCTTCTATCTTGGATTCATCCACCGAGCCGGTCAAATCCCACTTAACGCCTTTTTCAAACTGTTCCTTGAGTTTTCCGGCTGTGGCGTAGAATTTCCCCAGCGCCTTGCCGAGCGTTTCCGTGGAATGATACGCAATCGGGATGCCGGTGACATTCATCAAAAGGAAAGGTCCCATGCCGATTTTAAAGGCGCGCTTAGCGGCTTCCTCGATGGTTGGGATATTGGCAACGCCTTCTTCATAAACACGGACGGCTTCATTAAGCCACGGGACGAAGAAACGGTTTACGGCAAAGCCGGGAGAATCCTTTACGGTGATGGCGGATTTACCGGTAATATTTGAAAATGCCTCGGCAATTTCCACGGTTCCCTGCGCGGTAGCCGGACCGGGAATGATTTCCAAAAGCCTGTTCTTAGCCGGGTGATAGAAATAATGAAGCCCCACAAACCTATCAGGGCGCTTGGTCGCTGTGGCCAAATCCGCTATTTTGTAAGAAGATGTATTGGAAGCAAGTATTGTTTCTTTGGCGCATATTTTATCGAGGGTCTGAAACAAATCTTTCTTTACTTTTTCATCCTCGAATACGGCTTCGATTATGATATCGGCGTCTTTCAATTCGTTGATATCGGTCGTGCCTTTGATATTGGATAAGATTTTCCGGACCTTTTCGGTGCTGAACAATTTCCTCTGAATGCCTTCGTCAAGAAGTGTTTTGATATTACCCAAGCCTTTATCCACGAACTCCTGCTTGACATCGACCATGACAACGGGAATATTTTCCTGGGCGATTTTCTGGACGATACCGGAGCCCATGGTGCCCGCGCCGACCACTCCGATTTTCTTGAATTGAGCCATGATTCCCTCCTCTTTTATAGTTACAAGTTACAGGTTAAAAGTTACAAGTTAGAAACGTTACCTATACCTGTATTTTTCTCCCCTGATTGATGTCTTGCTGAGATAATTTATCAGGCTTTTTATCATTCCTGAAATTTCTGCACCCTTCTTCAGGACTGATTCAAACTCTTCCTTACCAATATATTTGCGGCGATAAGCAATATGCAATTGGGTCCTAACTTCACCGGCTGAACCCTTGGCGATAAATAAGAATTGGATAAATTCGGTATTAGAACCTCTCTCAAATCCTTCTGATATATTTGATGGAACAGAAATAACAGCCCGCCTTATTTGTTCTTTCAAAGCATAATCTTTAGCAAATGGAATTTTATCTGATAAATCATATATCAAATCCACAAAATCCATTGCCTTTTTCCAGACTTCTAAATCCTCAAACTGCTTAACTGTTCCCATATTTCTTCCCCTAACTTGTAACCTCTAACTTGTAACCTGTAACTTTAATCTTTAAACGCTTCCACGATTACGGACATTCCCTGCCCTCCGCCGATACAGGCAGAAGCCATTCCGTAACGCTTGCCCAAACGGCGCAGTTTATAAAGGAGCGTCATGGTAAGCCGTGCTCCGGTCGCTCCGTAAGGATGCCCGTAAGCAATCGCGCCGCCGTCAACATTGGTTTTATTCCGGTCCAAACCCAATTCCTTTTCCACGGCAATATACTGCGCGGCAAAGGCTTCGTTTATTTCAACCAAGTCAATATCGCTCAATTTAAGCCCGGCAACATCGAGTGCCATTCTGCATGACGGAACAGGTCCTATTCCCATAATATTAGGTTCAACTCCTGAAGCGGATGAAGCCACCAACCTGCCGAGCGGTTTCAGTTTAAGCGCCTCCGCCTTTTTCGCACTGCTTAAGACTACCGCGGCCGCGCCGTCAACAATACCGCATGAATTAGCCGCGGTCTGGACGCCGTCTTTATGGTAAACCGGCGGAAGCTTGCATATTTTATCCAGTGTAGTCTCCGGCTTGGGGTGCTCATCGGTATTTAAAGATTCCATTCCCCTGGGTAATTTGATTTTCCTCGGCTTAAGGTTATGCGCTTCCAAAGAGCAATTTGTCACCGGAGTGATTTCATCATTCAAAAACCCATTCTTTATGGCAATCCCGGCGCGCTGTTGGGAAAGTATTGCAAACTCATCCGATTCCTGCTTGGTTATTTTATATTTCTTGGCAAGGTTTTCCGCGGTCAGACCCATCGGGCAATCGCAGGAAGTATCCAGAAACGCCTCCCAGAGATAGTCCACAAAATTAGGCCGTCCTAAGGGGAATCCCAAACGCCCGCCGAATGCGGCGACCGGCACCTGGGTAAGGTTTTCTGAACCGCCCGCCAGGGCGAAATCAGCTTTATTCATATATATATGCTCGGCCGCCTGGGCAATCGCTTCGAAGCTGGTGCTGCATATACGCTGGACTAGATGGCACGGAGTGGCAATCGGGCAACCGCTATAAAGACCGACATGGCGCGGGAAAAAGAATGCATCGCCGCTTGAGGCGGCGACATTGCCGAATACAACCGATTCTATTTGTTCTGGTTTTAGTCCAGACTGAGCAATAGCCGCGCGAGAGGCAATTACCGCCAGCTCAATCGCGCCGACATTGGAAAGGCTCCCCATAAACTTGCCGAAAGGCGTCCGCTTGGCGCCGAGGAATACGATACCGTCATAACGCGCGCCGTAACCATTTACTTTGTCTTTCATTCCGAGGACTTTTGGGTCAACCACATATTTCTTATCCATATCTTGTCTCCTTATTCAATTAGAGCATTATATTAAAATCATCAGCACCAGTTGTGTCAAGGTAAACCCTATGTTTTATCTTATAATAACGATGCTGATTCAACAACCGAGTAACCCGGACCGTCAGTGTTAAGCTGACTTTGGAATAAAATTATTTCCTTGACAAACTGCTTACCTGCGGAAAACTCAGCTCTTTTGCTCAGCAACCGAGTTAACATCTCATTATTATTAGGAGATTTCACCCTGCCAAGCGTTATATGCGCTGAAAAAGGCTTATCGTTCGGTGCGAATTTATTCTCAAGCAGACTTTTTTCTATATCCTGATAAATCCTAACAAGCTTATTTTCTCCAGCGGCTTCATGACAACCCACCCAGAGAATGCGGGGATTATTAATAGAAGGGAAGGCACCGATTCCTTTGAGATCCATCTCAAATCGTTTGTAACCGGAAGCAACCTTTTTAATAATGCTTGAAACAACCGCGGATTGTTCGGAACTCACTTCTCCGAGAAATCTTACGGTAAGATGGATGTTTTCCGGTTCGACCAGCTTGACATGCGCTTGGGTCTGGCTTATTTCATTTTGTATAGTAATGAGCTTTTCTTTAAGCGCTTCTTCTACGGGGATGGCTATGAATAATCGCATCTATGCTTTAAATGTGCCGATTAACCGACTGATTGACGGAATATTCTCTTCCTTTAATAATTTAGGCAACTCTTCTATGATCTTCATGGCATTGTCAGGAGAAATAATATTTGCAGTTCCGACCGCGACGGCAGAAGCGCCCACCGCCATGAATTCCATGACATCGCTTGCCTCCATAACTCCGCCGAGCCCGATAATCGGAGCTTTCACTTTCTTAGCGACTTCCCAGACCATGCGCAGGGCTATCGGCTTGACACACGGGCCGGAAAGGCCGCCGGTAATATTTCCGAGCAAAGGCTTCCCGGAACGCCAGTCAACAGCCATTCCGGTAATGGTATTAATCAATGAAATAATATCAGCGCCTCCCGAACAGGCGGCATCGGCAATCTCCGCGATATCGGTCACATTCGGGCTGAGTTTCACTATCAAAGGCAAACGGGTTGCTTTCCTGATTTTCTTAACAGCCGCGCTGACAAGAACGGGTGATTTAGCAATCATCGGACCGCATTTGGCAATATTGGGACAAGAGATATTTATTTCAAGAGCATCTATTCCATTTTTAGCAGACAACTTTTTAGCAATAACAGGCAGCTCTTCCGCATCACCACCGATACTGACAATCCGGATTGTTTTAAGCCGTGTGAATGACGGAAGATAATAACTGGTAAATTCATCCAATCCGGGATTTTCCAATCCGATAGAATTGAGGATTCCACCTGAAGTCTCATAAATACGGGGAGGGGGATTGCCTAATCTAGGGTTTAAAGTAATTGTCTTGGTAATAACGCCGCCTAAACGGTTGATATCAACGATATTTTTAAGTTCGGTCCCATACCCGAACGTTCCGGAAGCGGCAATAACCGGATTCTTAAGCTTTAAATGCCCCAATTTAACGGTTAAATCAGGAGCTTTCATATAATCAACTCGTCTTTTCGGCAACGTCAACCGCGGACTCAACCGGCGGCTTATCGGTAATTATACTCTCCTTTTCTTTCCTGAACAAGCTAATTATCATTAAAACCGCGCCTGCTGTAATATATACATCCGCTATATTAAAAGTAGGCCAATCAATAATATAATAATAATGGATAAAATCTCTTACGCCGTGGTGAAAAATGCGGTCATAAATATTTCCGATAGCTCCGCCTAAAATAAGGCCCAGCGCCGAGATAATCAGCCAGTCAAGCTTACCGGAAGGATTATTTTTTATCTCATTCCTTTGGGTCAATAGAAACACGGTTATAATCATTGGAATGGCCAGTAAAGGAATAATAACCAATAAAACCACACTGGTATCGCTAAAAAGCCCCCAGATAATTCCTGTATTAATCTGTGGATTCATTTCAAGCACGCCGGGAATCAGACTTGTTTTAGGATCGGGAGGGGTATAATTAAAAAGGCCTTTGGTGATTAAGTCAATTACGGCGGAAACAATCGCAATCAAGAGAAGTGGGACAAGTCGCTTAACCATTACTCATTGACTTCTTCTTTTTCCTTGCAGTCGATACACAAACGGCTAAAGGGAATAGCTTTTAAACGTTTTTCAGAAATCGGCTTGCTGCAACGTTCGCAAACGCCGAACGTCTGCTCCTCAATACGGTCCAAAGCGGCGTCTATTTCATGGATCTCTTCACCCTCGTTTTCCATTAAACCGAGCGTAAAATCCTGTTCAAAGGTATCGGTTCCGGCATCAGCCATATGTAGAGGCAGATCGGAAAGGTCTCCGCTGGCTTCACGGCGTGATTGTGACAGGGATTCGTTTTCCATCTGGGAAAGATTTCCGGTTAATCGAGATTTTAACCCGATCAGGATTGTCTTAAAAGAAGCAAGCTTTGATTTTGATAAACTAGTTCTTATTTTCTTGGGCTTAGGCAAGGCGGATAATACGGGTTTAGCTTTAACTGTCTTATGCTTTGTTTTGGCGGGTCGGGAATGTTTTTTATTCATTCTCTATTTTCCCTTTTTTGATTGCGTTTTAGAAACAGTTTCTTCTTTAACGGATTTCTTTTCCTCCACCTTCACAGAGCCGCCTGCGACTAAGTTTTTTATTTCATTTTCTCTCAAGATAGTTTCAAGGCGTGCAATATCTTTCCTGATATCATGGATGACATTGGGCTTGTTAATCTCTTCTGTAACCTTGCGGAATCTCAACCTAAAAAGCTCTTCTTTCAGGTTTTTTATATCCTTGTTTATTTCTTCAATGGTCTTTTTTCTGATTTCGTCTATTTTCATATTCTGTGGCTTCTTCTAATCATTTTTACTTTTATAGGCATCTTATGGGCAATATAATTTAACGCTTCTTTTGCGACCTCTTCGGTCAAACCGCCTACTTCGTAAAGAACGGTTCCGGGCTTAACAACCGCGGCATAGTATTCAGGCTCGCCTTTTCCGGTTCCCATCCTGGTTTCAGCCGGTTTCGCCGTGACTGATTTATGTGGAAAAACCCTCACCCACAAGCGGCCGCCTTTCCCGATATGGTGGGAAGCGGCAATCCTGCCCGCCTCAATGGTCCTTCCACCTAACCAGCACGTCTCAAGAGACATCAAACCATAATCTCCAAAGGCTAATTTATTACCGCGGGTGGCGTTGCCTTTCATAATTCCGCGCTGGGTTTTGCGATACTTTACCCTTTTAGGCATCAATTGCATATATTAAACCTTCTTTTCAGTTTTCTCAATAACCGGTTTCTTTTCCGGGAACACTTCACCTTTATATATCCAGACTTTCACGCCGATAGTACCTTTGGTGAGAATGGCAGTAGATATCGCATAATCAATATCCGCTCTTATCGTATTAAGCGGAATTTTACCCATACTTAAATCTTCGGTCCGGGCGATTTCCGCTCCACCCAACCTGCCGGCAACCTGGACCTTAACACCCTTAGCATTTGCCGCCATTACGGTTTCAGCCGCGCGGCGGATGGTACGCCTATAAGGAGCGCGTTTTTCCAGTTGTTCCACTATCGATTCGGCAATTAATTGTGAATTCAATTCGGGATTCGTTACTTCGATAATTTTAATATCCACCGGCCTTACTGATAATTTCGTCAAATCGGTTGTCAGCTTCTCAATCGTTGCGCCCTTGCGCCCGATAATTAATCCGGGACGGGCCGCATGTATTTGCACGATGGTTTTATCTTTATTCCGTTCAATATCAATACGTGATATCCCGACGAATCTATAATCACGCTTAATAAATTTCCTTATTTTCTCGTCTTCAACGACGTTCTTACCATATTCCTTTTTAGGCGCATACCAACGGGAACGCCAGGTTTCCGTAATCCCTAGCCTAAAACTGGTCGGATTAACTTTTTGACCCATTACTGTTTCTCCTCTTTTTCGGGCTTCGCAGCATCTGAAACCCCTTCAACCGGCTTTTCAACTGCCGGAGCAACCTGAGATTCTTTATTTTTAGTTTCTTTTATCTTCGTTTTCTTGGATTCTTTCTTTCCCTTCTTATGGGCTTTTTCAGCCAGCATAACGGTCACATGGCTGGTCCGTTTCTTTATCGGAACTCCCCTGCCTCTGGGAGACGTACGAAATCTTTTAAGTATCACACCCGGATTAACGATAACCCGTGAGACATAAAGACTATCCGTATCGATTTCCCTGTTAAGGCTGGCATTCGCAAAAGCGGAATTGACCAGTTTCAATATATAACGCGCCCCCCTTTTCGGGCAAAACCTTAATATGCTGGTCGCCTGATCAATCTCTTTTCCTTTAACCAGATTGGCCACCAGCCTTAGTTTACGGGGCGAAATCCTTAAATATGTTATTGATGCTTTCATAAATTTACTGTTTATTCAGCGCCTTCTTCTTCTGTTTTACGATGTCCGGGGTGCCCGCGGAAGAACCTGGTCGGGGCGAATTCGCCCAGTTTATGCCCGACCATATCTTCGGTCACGAACACCTTGACGAATTTATTCCCGGTATGAACCATAAAAGTATGTGACACAAAATCCGGGGTCACCATGCAATACCGCGCCCATGTCTTGATAGGCTCATAAGATTTATTATCCTTCTGCTTCATGACTTTTTTCATCAATTTCTCATCAATCGCAGGGCCTTTTTTAACCGAACGGCTCATATTTTTTTATCCTTTACTTAGTTCTATGGCGAACGATAAACACATTTGTGGGATTGCGGCGTCTGCGGGTTTTTCCGCCCTTCGCCAGCTTGCCCCAAGGCGAACAAGGGTGCCTGCCTCCACCGCTTCTTCCTTCTCCGCCGCCCATCGGATGAGATACGGGGTTTTGTGCGGTTCCGCGAACCGTAGGTTTTATCCCCATCCAACGGCGACGTCCGGCTTTTCCCCACCAGATATTATTCCATTCTATATTCCCAATCTGGCCTATAGTAGCACGGCATTCCAGATGGACATTGCGTATTTCACCGCTGGGCAACTGTAACTGCGCGTATTCGCCTTCTTTAGACATTAGCTGGGCAAAAGAGCCGGCGCTGCGCACCAACTGCCCGCCCCTGCCCCGTAAAATCTCGACATTATGAATAAGCATTCCCAAAGGAATATTCTTTAAAGGCATGCAATTACCGGTTTTCGGCTCGACCTTTTCCCCGGATAATAAAATCTCACCGACCTGCAGGTCTTTCGGAGCAAGGATATAATTCCTTTCCCCGTCTTTATAACACACTAATGCGATAAAACAAGTCCGGTTAGGATCGTATTCGATAGACTCAACCTTAGCCGGAATATTATCTTTTACGCGTTTAAAATCTATCAAACGGTATTTTATCTTGTTACCGCCGCCAATATGGCGACAGGTCACCTGACCCTGGTTATTCCGCCCGCCGGTCCTCTTTTTAGTAACCAGCAAAGAGGCTTCAGGATAATTTCTGGTAAGAAGCTCCTTATACTTTAAGACCGTCGCATTACGCCTTCCGGCGCTTGTTGGTTTATATTCTCTTAACGCCATATATCAATCTTTCCTGAATTTTATAATATATCTATCCGGCTGCCTTCTTTTAAGGTAACCACGGCTTTTTTCCATGTCTGCAGGTAAGCCTTTTTAAATTTGTAGCGCTTGGGCTTGCCTTTCATGACCATTGTCCGCACTTTATCCACTTTAACCGTAAAAGCCTTTTCTATCGCTTCCTTGATTTCGGGCTTATTGCTGTCCAGATTCACCGCGAATATATAAGCATTCTGCTTCTCTTTGCTCTTGGTGCTTTTTTCCGTCATCAAGGGCTTTATAATAACATCATAAGGCGTTTTTTTCATTCTATTACTCCGCGCTATATCTCTGCCTGTTCATAATTTCTTCCAGGGCATCTTTTGTCAAGACAAGATTCTTATGCCTCATAACCATATAAGCGTTGAAATCCTTAACGGACGACAACATTACCTTAGGGATATTCCTGGTGGAAAGATGCAATGCCCGGCTGGAATTTTTTATCCCGATTAAGCAACTTGATTTTATTCCCAGTGTCTTTAAGAGTTTTACCATTTCTTTTGTCTTGGGCTTTTCTATATTAAGCGAATCTATAACCATCGCTTCATTATCATTTAATTTGGAAAGTATGGCTGAATCCACGGCCCTTTGGAGCATTTTCTTGGGCATGCGGTAAGAAAAATCGCGCGGCTTCGGACCGAAGATAATGCCGCCATGGCGCCAAATCGGGGAACGAATCGTGCCAACTCTTGCCCGGCCGGTATGTTTCTGCCTCCAGGGCTTACGCGAACTGCCTTCGACTTCGGAACGTCCCTTGGTAGAAACCGTTCCCTGGCGCTGGCAGGCTTCGTACATAATCACGGCATCACGCAAAACCTTAAGGTGGACTTTGCCGCCCAGCTTGGCTTCGTCAACGTTGATTTTATCAACCTTGCTACCTTCCTTATTATAAAGAGTGACTTCTATCATAAATTATTTCTTCTTCTTGGATTCAATTTTCTTCTTGGATGCTACGACTTTAGGAACAGGCTTTACCAAATCGGTCTTGCGGACAATGACAAATCCGCCGTTCGCGCCCGCGACCGCGCCTTTTACGAACAAAAGATTACGGTTTTTATCTATTTTCATTACTTCCAGATTTTTCACCATCACCCTTTCCACACCGTAATGACCTGGCATGGTTTTGCCGGGACGGATATGAGTCAATCTAGTATCAGAGCCGATGGCGCCCGAACCGCGCACATTCATCGAACCGTGTCCAGCCGGGCCTCTTTTCTTGTTCCATCTCTTAACCAGACCGGTAAAACCGCGTCCTTTGGTGATGCCTACGACATCAACCTTCCATGTATTCTCAAAAACATCCACCTTTACCTGGTCACCCAGTTTAAATTGAGCCGTGATTTTCTCGCCTTCGGCGCCGTCGGGCAAACGGACTTCCCTGATAAAGCGCTTCGGCGTTTCAATATTCGCTTTCTTAAAATGCCCCAGCATTGCCCTGGTCGCCCTCTTCTTTTTGCCGTCCACAAAACCCAACTGAACTGCGTTATAGCCTTCGGAGGAGCTTTTCTTTATCTGTAAAACAGGGCAGGGACCACATTCCAAAACGGTCACCGGAGTAACGTTCCCGTTCTCGGCAAATATTTGGGTCATCCCGACTTTCCTGCCTAATAAACTCGGTAACATCTTTCAATCCCTTTTTATGTTTTTATTCTTACTTCCACGCCAGACGGAATATTCAAGTTCTTCAAAGCGTCAACGGTCTTGGCAGACGGCTCGGCCAGATCTATCAAACGCTTATGGGTCCTGATTTCAAATTGCTCGCGTGATTTTTTGTCTACATGAGGCGAACGCAACACCGTATACCGTTCAATATGGGTGGGCAAAGGAATCGGCCCGCAAATCTTAGCGCCGGTGCGTTTCGCCGTCTCGACGATATCCAGAACGCACTGGTCTAAAATCTTATGGTCGTACGCCTCAAGCTTAATCCGTATTTTCAGGTTTTTCATATTATCCAATTCTTTCATCTTCCACCCGACGTCACATCGGGATGAGAGGGTTAATTCATTTCCCTTAAAATTAGAAAATTACGTAGTATACTCACAAATCAGGATATGTCAACAAAAATATGGGAATTTTTATTTTATTCCAGAAATGTCATCGACTCTTGTGCTGTGTTTTCCATCGGCGGTGAAGCCATATCCAGTGGTCGGGATATTGCCTGATATAACGTTCCATCACATCCGAATAAATCTGCGTGTTGTAAACGATGCTTTCTTCCAGATTATCTCTTTTCTGGAATGTAAGAGCGGGCTCATATACAACCTTGTGGTAAGCACCGTGTTTCCTGATGATGAATCCCGGAACCACCGGCACATCCAACCGCTCACTTAATGTAGATAGACTGGGAATGGTGCAAGCCGGCCGTCCGAAGAAATTAACGAATACCCCTTCCTCCCGTTTGGTATTCTGGTCCAGGACAAAGCCCATTATCTCATTCGCCTTGAGATGCCGTATAATATCCTTGAGCGAGCCTTCCCGATACATAATATTCACCTTGACCTGCTTTCGGTAATCCAGCCAGAGCTTATTGAGTAATTCACTTTTAAGATACTTGGTTACAAGGTTGGTTCGGTACCCCTTAAATGCCATTGATGCCGCTAAAAGGTCCCAGTTGCCAAAATGCGCCGTCAGTATGAACACCCCTTTGCCTTCGGCTAATGCTTTATCAAGATTTTCCAACCCCTCGAATTCAATATACCGATTGATATCCGCCAGTTTCATTGCGGGCAGGCGTAAAAACTCCATCATATTCCGGCCGAGGTTTTTCGCCATTCCGAAAACGATTCGTCTGAGCTCGCTGTCTTTCTTCTCGGGAAATGCAAAACGAAGGTTTTCCAAGGATATACGCCTGCGCTTGGGAACAACCATGTATCCAAATATTCCGATTGCCTCCCCTATCTGCAATGCCACGGTAGCCGGCACACGCCGGACGACGGCAATAAGAATCCGAAGCACAAGCTCTGCTAATAGATGAAACATATTATTATCCCCTCATTCCCGCCCCGCTCCGCTTCGCTACGGGGACCAAAAGGGAGTCCCTGTCCCGCAAAGCGGGACATGGGGTAAAAACGAGAATTCCAGGTAGTAAACTCCAGCGGGAATCCAGTAACCAATCTAGATTCCGTGTCAAGCCTGTCTGCCGACAGGCAGGCACGGAATGACAATCTGAACGGATAGCCATCACACCCCGCTTTATTCTAGCGAGGCAAGTATAATCCGCTCGCATAATTGCGGAAAATCTATACCGATAGCTTTTGCCGCCTTTGGCAACAAACTCCGCTCGGTCAATCCCGGTATGGTATTGACCTCCAGAACAATAGCACCCTCTTTATCCGAATAAATTATATCAACCCGCGCCGCACCTCTGCAATCGAGCGCCTTGTATGCGGCTAATCCGGCAGATTGTATTTCCTCAATGGCTTTCTCGGGAAAATTAGGGTTTACGATATATTCGGTTGAAGCATCCTGATACTTCGCCTTGTAATCATAAAACGCCTGCTTGGGCTTTAGTTCGATAACCGGCAACACCTTATCCCCCAAAACGCCGACCGTGACTTCCCTGCCTGAAATATATTGCTCGGCCACGACATCTTTGCCGTATTTAAACGCCTCATCCAAGGCCGGTTTAATCTCAACCGGCTCCTTGATAATTGAAACTCCCACGCTGGACCCCTCCGCGCGGGGCTTAATAACCACCGGAAAGCCAAGCGGCCACTTCCTGAATTCAGTTCTCCAATTCTCTTTATTAATCCTGCGATACGGCGCGGTCGGGACATCGTGCCTTTCAAACAATTCCTTGGTGGCGAATTTATCCATCGCATCGCGGCTCGCCTGAACGCCTGAGCCGGTGTAAACAATGCCCTTCTCTTCAAGGAGCAACTGGATTCCGCCATCCTCTCCGAACTTCCCGTGCAGGGCAATGAAAGCGATATCGAAATCAGGATTCTTGAGTTGCGGGATATCCGGCGCGGTTACATCTATATCAAGAACTTTATAACCCAACGACTTCAATGCCAAGCTCACCGCGGAGCCGGATTTAAGCGATATCTCCCGCTCTGAAGAAAACCCACCCATCAGAACAGTGATTACTGCCTTTTTCTTAACAAATAAATCCTTCAGCGCTTTTTTATCCATATTGATATAATAATTTACTTCACAACGAAAAGCAAACGTTTTAAGTGTATTCTTTTATTTGTATCGTCTGATTATTATTTTTATAATATGGAAAAGTTAATGGACATCCCTCCCAGACCCCGCCTTGTGGGGTCGGGACGGGGCAGAAAAATGAACCTGACACTAAAAGACAAAAAACACCTCTGGCATCCTTTTACCCAAACCTCCGAATGGGAAAAGGAGAATATCCTCGTCATCAATAAAGGCAAAGGCAATTACCTCTACGACACCAATGGCAGGCGTTATCTGGACGGCATCTCATCTTTGTGGTGCAACGTCCACGGTCACCAAAAAGCTGAAATAGATAAAGCCATAGCGAAACAACTAAAGCAAATAGCGCATACCACCATGCTTGGGCTTGCCCATCCCGGCGCCATAGAGTTAGCCGAAAAGCTCATTAACATCGCGCCTAAAGGTTTAGCACGAGTATTTTATTCCGATAGCGGCGCGACCGCGGTAGAAATCGCCCTGAAAATCGCCTTCCAGTATTGGCAGCAATGTCTAAAAACTAACAACCAGCAACTAAAAACTAAATTCCTCACCTTCTCCAACGCCTATCACGGCGATACTATCGGCTCGGTCAGCCTGGGCGGGATGGATTTATTCCACAGCACCTATCGTCCGCTCCTCTTTAAAACCATCCAAGCCCCGTCGCCTTATTGCTATCGATGCACTGAACCACGCAGGGTTCAGTGCTATGAACCCAACGCGGTTCATAGTCCATTCAAATCAACTACTAACAATGTTAATCCGCCTTGCCTCAAAAAAGCAGAGGCCCTTATAAAGAAACATCACCGCTCTTTGGCAGGAGTGGTCATCGAACCATTGATTCAGGGCGCGGCGGGAATGATAACCCAGCCCAAAGGATTCTTGAAGCGCCTGAGAACGCTCTGCACCAAATATAATATCATCCTGATTGCGGATGAAGTGGCAACCGGATTTGGAAGGACCGGAAGGATGTTTGCATGCGAACACAAGGGAGTATCACCTGACATCATATGTATAGCAAAAGGAATTACCGGCGGGTATCTGCCGCTTGCCGCCACGCTCACCACGGAAAAGATATTTAAAGCCTTTACCGCCCCGTATGAAGAAAACAAGACCTTCTTCCACGGGCATACATATACCGGGAATCCATTAGGCTGCGCCGCGGCACTGGCAAACCTGAAGCTATTTAAGGAAGAAAATATCATAGAACGACTGCAACCCAAAATCGTATACCTAAAAGAACACCTTAAACGGTTCTATGAGATTAATAATGTAGGCGATATCAGACAATGCGGGATGATGGTCGGGATAGAGCTGGTCAGGAACCGCGCCACAAAAGAACCATATCCGGTAAAAGAACGGGTAGGCAGGCATGTCGTCTTGGAAGCCAGAAAGCACGGCGTGATTTTAAGGCCTCTGGGCGATGTCATCGTCCTTATGCCTCCTTTAAGCATCACCATACCGGAACTGGGAAAACTATTATCAGTTACCTATAAATCAATGGAGACAATTACCGGATAAAGATTGCATCCTACACCCCTAATAACCACCTAAAAGCTGGTTTTAACAACCTCTGAGCTGGTTTTAAGTACCTAAAAGGTGGTTTTTACCAGCTAAAAGGTGCTTTTAAGTACCTCTGAGGTGGTTTTAACCACCTAAAAGCTGGTTTTAACAACCTCTGAGCTGGTTTTAAGTACCTAAAAGGTGGTTTTTACCAGCTAAAAGGTGCTTTTAAGTACCTCTGAGGTGGTTTTAACTACCTAAAAGCTGGTTTTAAGCACCTCAAAGCTGGTTTTTACTACCTTTGGGCTGGTTTTCCGATACTTTCCGTTATGGGTTAGGCGGAAGCGGAACCGATTTCGGCCTGCCCGGAAACTGCTGTGCCAAATCCTGATAAACGCCAGTCGAGCCCGGCACATTCGCCCGCGCCGCGGCTTTGACACTCTGGTAAAAAGCCAGGCAGTTTGTCAAGACATCCGAGCCTAAAAGGAGGTTGGTATCGTCCAAGCTTTCAAGTATTGCCTTGGCGCGCCTGAGCCTGGGGCCGATATCACGTCGCGTATGCATATCGGCGTCGAGTTCGGGGAGATTAATATATCCGGGGACGATGGAAGGAAGCTGGCTCATATAGTTGCGGCATTTCTGCACCCATTGCGCCATCTCGCTGGAGACGGAGGCATAGCGAATCCTTTCATTGGGAGTCAAGTTGATGACCTTGCCCATTAAGGTTCCTTCTATGGAAGAGAGCGCCGCATCGAGCGCGGCCAGTTGTTCCGGAGTGAACGAGACCGAGATAAGATTATCCAATGCCATAACGCAACTCCTTTCTTCTCGCCTTATCGGCGGTTACTTCAAAGCAACTATTATTAATGCACTATCACTTTAAACGGAATGGTTAATCCACCATATTTTACCATGATATCCGTCGTGCCGGGTTTTAATCCCTTTATGCTAAATTGTGTACTGCCTTGCATCAAATATTCTATGCTATCAGTCCGGTTAATATCCCAAACGGGGCTAACCTCAACCGGATTCCCAACAGTATCATACCCGTTAACGGAAAGAACCCGTTCATCGCCAACCGACATGGTGATAATCCCATTACTTATATCACCAGCCTGGCTAAGAGGGAGGCTGCTTTGATAAACGGCTAAGTAGTTTAATTTATTTTCGACCGGTATTTTTATTACATCTTTAACAGTGTAATTGGTAAAACCAACAAGCGCCACTGACGTTAACCCCAAAACCCCAAGGATACTTAATACCAATTTGGCTTTTGTCTTCATATCCATCCCTTTCTTTTAATATTCGACGTCATGGGCTCCCGATATTCCCGCTATTCAGCGGGATTCCGGTTTTTCATCTTAAGGTTAAGGCGGAATCCCTACACATGCAGCATTCTCAAATTCTAAATAAGAGCTATCCGCTATTTCTACCCCGGCACGTTGACCACCTCCAATATCATTTGCCAGTTTATACACGATGTAATACGTCTTAGAAGTGGTCGTCACCTGCCATTGCCTCATATTGAGATAACACGTGCCGTTGGTGAAGTTGCCTTTGGCGATAAAGGTATCGTTGACACTCCAAAATCCGTTGTTATCATTATCACACCAGACCTGGATTTCGATTTTGTTATCAGGACAGGGTGTGTTAACACCGGTAACGCCCTTATCAATCCTGAACCGTTTCCACTTAGCGGTGCCGGAAATAGTTGCTGCGTTAAACTTAACAAAGGCGATTGACTGCCCCATTTGAACCGGTGCATTCCCATTAGTTAAAGAAGTCCAGTTCGTGGTAGTAACCAATATCTCTGTATTATTATAATAATCCACACTCCAGTCTGATAAACTTGGGGTTTGAGTGGTATCGGATGTAGAAAAATTAGCCCTGAGCTTTATCCCGATGATATTAGTAAAGGTCGCCGGATAAGCGGCGGACAAACAGGTCCCGTACGGGACATTCGCTTGTAACAGGGAGTTATTAGAAGAACTCAGAACATCAACCGTCAAAATCGTATTAGCCGGGATAGTTCGGGTATAACCCAGAATACCCCAGTAAGCAACACCGGCAGGTGTGATGGCGATTGAGGTATACAAACCCGGATTCTTATAAGGAACTACTGTTCCGTAATAATTCGGAACGGGGTTATTCCCTGAAAACGAAATATATTGCGCATGTGTCCGCCCGCCGCCGTTGGCCGAAACGCCACCTGAATTAGTGATTTGGTTTGAAAGAAATACAATTGAACCGCCTGCTCCGCTTCCTCCACTACCACCAACAGCATGATAATCACCATTCCAACTCGATCCTCCGCCAGCACCCCCGCCACCGTTTGCGCAGACAGATGCACCTGCTACAATATCTAATGTATCTGCGGCAATTATAACCATACCCCCTCCTCTGCCACCTGACCCACCGCCTGCGGCTGCACAATAATAATCCCCATCCTCAGCTACGGCACCGCCTCCGCCACCACCGCCGGCACCCAGATAGGATAACTGGTTAAGTATAATCTCGCTTGCCGGATTTGTTCCGTTGCCACCCCCTCCTGCGGTGGCAGTCCCAGGATCACCATACAGATGAGCACCGCCGCCTCCTGCTCCCCCTCCAATTCCGGCAGGGGATTCTCCTACGCTACCATTATTCCAAGAACCGCCACCACCGCCGCCGGTAAAACCGCAACCATTCGTATGAATACCATTCGCCACATTAACTGTTACCGTACTGGTAGCGCGAAAAACCAAAACACCGCCTTTAGTCCCATCCCAAACAGAACAAGTAAGTGAGCCACCGGCATTAACCGTTACATTCGTATAATTTGGAACACGCTGAACCATTATTTTATCAAGAGTGCCGTTATATCCATTGGTTAATGCTCTATTGAGATTTAGGGTATTCACGTTGACGGAAGTTATACGGGCAAATTCATAACGCCCGACATTACCGCTTGTCCCCTTAAGGCTGATAATAATGATTTCATCGCCGACCGCCATTCCAGCGGGAACTGAGGTAACAACAATGGCTGTATCACCGCCTAAGGTATTCACCGTAGAAGTTGTATTAACCGCATCAGCCGAGGCACGATTGAAAATATCAGTATTGATATTCTTCGCGGCGACAACTGTGATTGCTCCATCCGCACCGTTTCCACAGTCAATAGGAGAATGCTCTAATTTAATATCCGCCGAACCGATGGTAGTTGTGGTATTGGAAAAAGTGCCGGAGGTGAAGGCGGTTTCGGACCAGTTATCGGCGTAAAGATTCACTCCCGCCACGGCGGGACAAAGAACGCAGAGAAATCCGATAACTAAATTTCCCCAATGCAAACTGAGGTTATGTTTCACTTCGCAATTTTTCATAAATTTTTTCCTTTCTTAAATACTTATATACCAATAAGCGAAGTCCGTTCCCAGCCTATGAGATAACCATTTTTAAAGAAATAATGATCTTCATTATTTGTATGAAGAGACACATAAACCCATTTCTGTTCCCGCCGCTCAATAGGTAATTTTGAGTCTTTAGTCGGTTCAACCCATTTAGACAAAGGCTTGCCACGAAGGGCAAGAATGTCATCCGTGGTTAAAGGGGGACAAGCTAAAGTAGTTTTACTCATAAAGACCTCCTGTTATAAGCGTCTTGTTCTTAAATAACGCCTAACGCATCACGCACAACTCATAACGCCTACATTATATAGCAAATATCGTGCCAAGTTTTCGGGAATTTGATGGAATAGTTACTATTGTATAACCCTATGTAAATAAAAAGGTTGGAAAGAATCTACTCTAAAAAAAAGGAAATGGGTTTGGATAAATTGGTGTATCCTTTGGGAACAGTTGTATTAATCAGATACAGCTTATAAATCTATCTTCAATCGTTTTATCTTCTTATGTAGCACTGCTCTGGTGCAACCAAGATGCTGTGCAATGTAAGTTATATTGCCGTTATATTGCTGAATAGATGCATTGATTATATTCCTTTCCAAACTCTCCACGGCATTCTTAAGGTAAGAGTTTTTTGAGGCGCTAAAGACCGAGACCGGTATATAACAACGGATATTTTCTGAAAGCATTTTTTCAGTAATGGTTTTAGTATCCGGATATAAAACACAGATTCTTCTTATCTCGCTTTCCAGTTCGCGGACATTGCCGGGCCAGGGATAGGCGGAGAGAAGAGCAAGAACAGAAGGAGAAAGATGAGAGATGAGAGGCGAAGGACGACCATATTTTTGCAGAAAGTGCTGGACTAATAATGGAATATCATCTTTGCGGTCACGGAGGGGCGGAAGATTTACTACGATAGTATTTATACGATAGAAAAGGTCTTCACGGAAGAATTTATTCTTAACCATTTGCTCAACATCCTGGTTAGATGCAAACACAAAGCGGGTATCAACCGGAGTAGATTTTGAAGCGCCGACTCGATAGATGAGCTTTTCTTCCAAGACCCTTAAGAGTTTTTGCTGCATAGACAAAGACATATTAGCAATTTCATCTATAAAAAGCGTTCCGCCGGAGGCGAGTTCAATATAGCCTTTTTTATCCTCATGCGCACCGGTAAAAGCACCTTTAGTATGGCCAAAAAGATGGCTTTCAATAAGAGTTTCCGGAAGCACCACGCAATTAAAAGGCAAGTAGGCTTTATTCACGCGTTGGCTATTTGTATGGATGGCATTAGCAATCAGTTCCTTACCAGTCCCGGTTTCACCCTGAATTAAAACCGGTAAATCGGTTGGGGCAATCTTTTCTATAATTTGATAAACCTCTTGCATTATCGGAGAGTTACCAATAAGAGTATATTTATCAGCCGACTTTTCGTAGCGGTCACTAAGAGTTTGAACCAAGACCTGGGGAATAAGTTTGGATTTATGTTTGGTTTTATCCTGTAATTGTTGGTAGAGCCTATCAAATTCCCGGGTTTTTTCATAGAGCCAAACCGTATCAAGTTTGGACAGTATCGGTTTAATGCGGTTTTCTATTATCCGCCCCTTATCAGGAAATCCGCAAATGTTATAACATTTGCTCAAAAGAAGCGATGCTTCACAAACAATCGCATTAAGCCTCAAACAACCGGCATCTTTAATAATATTTTTTAATCGTCTAATGGCTGGCTCAATTTGGCTTTCTAAAAGGCTAATTGTGGCGAGATGGATTTCTGCGCATAATCTTCCGCGGGGAAAATCAATCTGGTTGCTCATCTTGACACACTCGGTAAAGCACTGCTTTGCTTGTTCATATTTTTTTATTATTATAAAGTATTCTCCTTTGAAATGCGTATAGTCTATAACGCCTAAATTATTAGGTAAACACGGCAAATAAGCAGGTAATTTATTTTCAATAATTTCCTCACCTTTTTTGATTTCATTTTGATGCAAATAACAATATGCCAAGTCTATCAGCATATAACAATACGTTGTTTTATCATTAGCACGTAAGGCATTAATTGTTGAATCATAATATTGCCTTGCCGTTTGAAGCCGCTTTAAGGCTTGAGGAATATTTCCAATAAACACGAGATTACTTCCCATCAAGGAAAAAACACAGGCAACATCTAACACTGAAAACGCCTTCTTTAAGGCAATTAAATATGCTTTATGGCATAATTCTAAAGAGTGCGAATACTTTTCCAACGAATAATAAACGAGAGCTAATAACCTATATAATTGATATTCTTCATGCGGGGTATAAGAAAGCACAGGAAGCTTCTTTAAGGCGATTTCGCCAAGCCGTTTTGCTTTCATCTTTTCCTGCTTATCCGAAGCTGATTTGATTTGCTCCAGGTAATCAGACAATGGTTTTCGTTTCGGCATGGATATATTTATACAGGAAAAATGGGGAATTGTCAAGTAGGAAGGAATAGAAATCTACAAAATTTTTATGTATGTACTTCTAATATAGATATTAAAACAACCTATGCACTGAATTCCCAGGCGCACCAGTATTCGTCACAGCTACTTATAGGGACGCCTTGCCAGAATTAATAAGTCAGTGCTTTCTTTCGCCTGATTATTTGGCTTTTAGTCTTTTGTCCTGCGGCTTTGCCAAATAGTTCTGGTGGCTGACCACCTTGCCGCCGGTTTCCTGCTCCAGTTTCTCGCGGGCGACGCCGGCAACATTACCGCCGCGTTTGGCAACGCCTTTATTTTCCACAAAGCCTTTCGGATGCTTCACCTTAGCCAGCCAGAGTTTAAATGGTTCTGCCTTAGGCGATGGGATTGATTGTATAATGCGAAACATTGCTTCTGTATTAGCGCAGTCCGTTTCATATCTTTTCCCGTCTGATGATTCCAATTTCAGTTGTCGACAAAATGTCGACAACTCAGCACCTTCCTCTGTTTTTACACGGATTTTCATTTTATACCAATAATCACGCGGGTTTTCGCTTCCCGTAAGCGCCGCAACAACATCAATAACCGAGAAAAACCATTCATTATTGCAAATAATCTTGCGTATTTTTATACCGCGGAAAACAGCTATTTTCGTTACCCTGCTTGGCGAGACTGCCTGCGGATTTGCCGGCATCAATTCTTTTCCCATATATCCGCTCCTTATTTACCAAATTAAGATGTCGACTATTCTACCTTTCCCGCCAAAAGAGTCAATGATTTATCAGAGCTTAATGTTTAATAACTTAAAAGTTTAATAATTCAAAAGGCTTCTCAGGCAATACTGAATTCCCAGGCGCACCAGTGCGAATCAGGATGCTTGTCAGGCGGGCAGCATATGCACTTGGTCTTGATTCTTGGGTCAATGGTCTTGGCAAAGTTGGTGTATTCGACCAATCCGACCGGCTTACAAGGAAAATCCGGCAGGTTCTTCCGCTTCCTTGCCTCCTGCACCCGGCATTCGTTCATCCTGAAGACACATCTCGTTTCCGTCACCTCCACCACTTCCTGTTTATTAATGTAGGCGTATAGCCTGAATTGCAGAGCCTGGATAAGCGCGGGAATTCCGCCGTTGGGTTTTATATTATGCCGTTCCATTATCCGTTTCGCCTCGATGACGGTAAACTTTTCCCAGGCATTGGCGTCGAGCTTGAGCGCAATATCCATACTACACTCTTTTTCCACTTCCAAAAACCATAAACCGTCATGCGCCAGCCAGTTCTTGGCTGCATCCTGCAACATCTCAATCAACTCTTCTTTGGAACAATCATTCAGTTTCTTCATAGAGTACTTTCTTTTATAAAATTATACACTTAAATTATTTTATCTTTTTCAGTCCTCGCTGGTATCTTTTGGCTAATTTGACGTAGATGCCTTTGAGCTTGTTCCATTCTTCGGTCCTATCTCCGACGATTTTAGCCGGGACGCCGACCGCCACTTTCTTGGCCGGAATGACCTGGCGCTGCTTGACGACACAGCCTTCGGCAATGATGGCATTTTCTTCGACAACGGCCCAATCGCTGACAATCGCGCCCATCCCGATTACCGCGCTGTCTTTTATCGTGCAGTTATGTAGTATTGCCCCATGCCCGACATTTACCTGATTGCCGACCAAGCAGGTTTCATCAGGACGGGCGTGCAGGACGCAGTTTTCTTGTATTGCGGATTCGTTTCCGATGCGGATGGAGCCGTAATCGCCTTTTATCCGTGCGCCCGGGCCGATGTAGCATTTATCCCCGATAATGACATCACCTATGACATCCGCGCTTTCGGCGATATAGGTGTCATTTCCTATTTTAGGAGACTTGCCTTCAAACTCGTATAATGCCATAACAAATACTGATGATAAATCACTTTTAAAATACTATGTTTTTACGCTTTATGAATCTTATCATAAGCCCGGCAGAAAGGGCAATATTTTTCTATTACTTTCATTATCCGGGAATAAAGCGAACCGGAAATGACCGCCGCACAATGCACAACGGGAATATCCGGACGCCTTTAGCATCACAATATTTTCTAAGGAATCAACACTGCGGCAGAAATAACCGTGGTCCAAAACCCTTTCTTGCCGATAGCCGACTGTGTGCAATTAGTGGTTTTAACAATCTGTCCGCTGATTTTCCATATCTCTTTTTTCTTATCCCAATTTGCTTCAGTATCGAATTTAAGCCCCAAAGTCGAGGCCAACATGGAAGCGGCCAAATCCTCAGCATAATCACCCGTTTCTTCTTCTGTTTTGCCGAAATCATGATGCTCTGAAAGGTAGCCATGCTGATTTCTGTCTGTAGGGATAGCCAATCCGATAGAAGCTGAAATAAGCCGGTGGTGCTCATTGCTTTTATTGCGCGCAAGGACACAAAAAGTGGCCTGACCGTCCTTAAATTTGCTCAACCCTCTCTCGCGCGACACCAATACGCAATAAGGAGGGAATATACTGGACACATTTACTAGATTAAGAGGAGCGATTTTAGCGTCACGCAAAGCCTCCTCAAAACTAGCAAGCTCTTCTTTATGCCTGCCTATCCCTTTGGTCAGGAAAATCGCTCTTGGAACAAAAGACATCTGATTATCTTTATTATTTGTCCGACTTTATTTTGAATATGCCGCAAATAATTAATGGCAGTCATGCTGAACACAGGAATTTTCCACGGTAATTTCCTCAAGGCCGCCTTTGGAAAACTGACCGGCGACATCAGCCACGGTGCCCTTAACCGCCCGATACGCTTTAATCCCTCCCTCGTTCAGTTTCATAACTGCACGTGCGCCCATTCCGCCGCAAACCACCGCATCGATTTCCTTGCCGTTTAGCGCGCTCATCGGCTGGCACATGCCATGCGAATGATGCTCATTAGCGTTCTTGATTACTTCAACTGCGTCCTTTTCGGTATCATAAATGGTAAAATAAGGCGCGCTCCCGAAATGCCCATAAACCTGTGCTTGCTTGCCCTCTTTTGTTTCTGTCGGTATACATATTTTCATATATTTCCTTTCTTATATGTTATTAAATTCATAATGGTTATTTTAGCCATCCCAGTTTCGCAAAACCTAACCTGGCAAATACGCATAAGACCAGGATTAATCCGAATACACCCACAAGCGACGGCCCGACCGGATAGCCTTCCTGCCCGGTGGTGGAAAACCACAATCCGGCGACGATGGCAATAAACGAAACGCCCCAACCAAAGAGAAGCTGGTAAATAAACCTCCGGAAAAACATCAAGGCGCAGACATTGGGAATAATCAGGAAGCTAAAGACCACCAATACCCCGGCTATCCCGACCGATTGCGTTACCATCAAACCGAACGAGGCATAGAACAGGAAATCCCACCAGCGCACTGACATGCCGGCTTGCTCCGCCCGCTTAACATCGTCAGATATAGCAAAAAACTTCTTGCGGAAGAAAAAGTGAACCACGCCAAGCACGAAATAAAGCAGGAATATCTTTAAAACATCGCTTCCGTTAGCGAACAGGATATTCCCGACGAGCATTTCCTCCATCTTTTCGTGCCCGTGCGGCGCCTTGCTCAGGATAAGCACGGCAAGGGCAGCCGAAACCACATAGACAATCCCGATAATCGCCTCGTGCGGAACGCGCTCGTCGCGGAAACGGCTTAAGGCAAAAAGCGCGGCGGCCAGGAAGGCAAACGCCAAGGTAAGTATATAAGGGAAATGAGCCTGCAGAAAACCGGCAAACGACCGGACCGCAACCGCGTCGTGGTCAGGCGCTTCCATTCCTAAAATCGGCATGAGAAGCAACGCCAGGACTCCGCCCAATGCGGCGGTTTGCGCCAGCGCCAAATCCACGAATATCACGCCGCGCTTGACGACATGCAATCCCATATAACAGTGCAGAGCGGTGATGACCAGGCAGGCTAAAAACGGATACATCAAAACGTCTAACATATTTATTTCTCCATGCTTTTATTAACTGCTCACATCCCCTGTCATTCCGTGCTTGCCTCCTTTGGCAAGCCCCACAGGGGCACGGTGTTGCCTCGCCTCTGGCGGGACACGGAATCCAGAAGAATAGATTCCCGCTTTTGCGGGAATGACAAGGTAAAATTATTTCTCCATACTTTTAACGAATTTAGTGATTATATTATCAATCATTGAGACATAATCCTTGGCTGATTCGTCTCCGCCGACCGAATTGGTAATAACAACTATCTTAATACCGGTTTTTTCGGCAATCAAATCAGGGGCTTTACAACTGTAATAGTTTTCCATGATGAGGGCTTTTATCTTTTCCTCGTTCACTTTCTTGATAACCGCCACAAGGTGGTTGGGGCTGGGCGGAATTCCCGGCTTGGGTTCAAGCTCTTCCGCAACAACCAATCCGAACCGATTGGCGAAATAAGATAAACTGCGATGATAGGTGATTATCTTTGAGCCGCGATACGCCCTCATTTTGCCGGCCCATCCGCCAAGTGTAACCGACGGCTTGTCTTGCTTTTTGCGTTCCGTGTTCGTTTCGGTTATAAACTCATCCAGCTTGCCGGCCAGTTCCAATTCCCAGAGCCTGTCTGCCGACGAGGCAGGCTTATCTCCTGATATTTCCTTAACCAGTTCGGCACCGAACATTGCTTCGTCTATCTTTTTAATAAAGGCATTGCAATTCTTATCAATGCCTCGACACTGCTCGGCATTCTCCGCAAGTAGTTTCTTTAGGCGTTCGGCAATGCTTTTGGCAATGATACGCCCGTTATAAGGGTCAAGCCAGTAATGGGGATTCCCCAAAGGATGAACGTCTCCCATGGAACGGTCAACCTGTTTAGTCGGAACTTCCAAAAGCAGAATGTGTTCCGAGGCATCCAGATGGCCGGTTTCACCTACCTTGATTTTCGGATTGCGCGAGCCTTCAAGAATAGGGGCTTCATAGCCGACTTCCAATTCGCGCCCGATTCTAATCCAAAGGTCGGCATCGCGCGCCCAAGTCATAAAAACCGGTTTCGCCTGGATAAAATGCGGGTCTTGCCCTCCCTGGCAAACGCTCTTTACATTGACGAAATCCCCGCCGATTGACTCGGTAATGGATTTTAGGTCCGTGGTGGTTGTTACCACATTCAGCTTTTTCTCCTCAGCCCAAATATTCAATAAGCCAATGACCAATAGCCCAATGACCAATAAGCATAGATATTTGTTTTTCATAATCCAATCCTCCCCTATAACACTAAAACACGAAAATGAACACCTGAAAACACAGAACTAATTTCGTGCTTTTGCGTCTCTTTCATATTTTCGTGTTTAAAACTTATGCGCCCCGTGCGCACCCAGAGAAATCTGCAATTGGATATAAAATTCATTAACCCATTCATCCGCCCCGGAGAGCTCATAATTCCCGCGGTTATACTGCATTCTTATTCTTGAGAATTCTGTCAAAGACCAATCCGTCATCAGGGACATACGGCTGCTTGCATCCGGGGATTCGGATGTCCCGTCAGGCGAGTTTATTTCATTGCTTAATCCGATTTGCTCCCAGCGCAGGCCTATGCGCCACCTTTCGAAAAGGCCGTAAGTTGCCTGCAGGTAATAACCGTCCTGTTTTTCCATTTTATGCTTTCCGATAAGCGCGGCATTCAGGTCATGGCTTTTCACGGTCAGGTCTTTTTGGCGCTGTAAGTATTCACCCTGGAAAGTGATATCCCCTTTGCCGTAAGCGCGCAGGTCATCATATTTATAGACGAAATCGGCTCCGTAAAACTTGCTATAGCCGTTAAGCCAATGGTCCATAGTCCCGTCCGTATTTCCGTCGTGTTCTTCCTGATGAGCGCCTTTGCCGGCAAAGATACCAAACTGCATGGCGTGATTGGGATTATCTATATTCGGCGCGAATTTCAGCCAGCCGGTAAAGACACGCGGACCGGGCTTATTAGGTAAGCCGTCATTTGTGCCAAGATAATTAAACATAGTCTCATTATTACCCTGAAAAGCCTCTGCCCCGGCAAGCAGATAGAAACCGGTCGGCGCCAGCCAGGACACCTGAACGCCTTTGTCATTTAAGCCATGCTGCCCCAAGGTTAAGC
This sequence comes from Planctomycetota bacterium, assembly GCA_016207825.1. NCBI lineage: Bacteria > Pseudomonadati > Planctomycetota > Planctomycetota bacterium. The sequence goes on from JACQZI010000010.1 coordinate 76,439, forward strand.
GATACATTAACGGTTGGTCGCTGAAATCCCAGGAGTGGGCATGCTGCGGATTAAGCCGCCCGATATCGCTGAAGAATTTTCCCGCCTTTACCTGTAAGCCGTGAGGCAAAGCCGTAGTCTGGATTACCGCTTCCTCCATTTCCGCGCCTTCCTCTTCAATCGCGGCAATGCCCCATCCCTTAAAATACGGGTCGGCATTTGCGGAAAAATACAGCTCCATGTGACTAATATTGAAACCTTTGTCAGGCCCGTGCTCATGGCCTTCGGCACATTCATGCCCAAACCCTGATACTTCTTCAAAGATATGGGCAATCCCTTCACGAGAAGTATCGCCATGGTAAAAACCGTCGATTATCAGCGAGATATCCGGGTTTAAACTCTGGAAGTAGCCTCCGCCTTGCCTGGTTGTTTGGATAGCCGGCTCATCGTCGGATAACAGCCTGCTGATTTCCGATTCCAGGTCTTTATCGTTATCCTCACCCATGGCAGGCAAACCGCTTAATAAAATTATAATTAATCCTAAGACAATGAATCGCATAAATATACTCCTTGACTTGTAAAATAGATAGAAACAATCCAGGAATTATTCTTTGCGGATTAAATAACCGGAGGACCTCTAATCGGTTTGATGACCAGGAGTTCACGAGAATTGATTATTTCAGGGGTAACCGTGATTGATTCGCCGTTTTGACAACAAGAACCGCTCATCTGAACCGGTTCATAAGTTATCTGATAGCCTGATATCGAGTTGCATATCTGGCAATTATGCGCGTCATGTGAAGAATGCGTATGATGATGCTCCGGATTGCCGCATGGCTTATCAGGAGAGCAAGCCTGGGTTAAAGATGTTTCGGGGTCTTGGGTTGCATTTTCGCAAACAGTGCAATAAGATTGAGCGGACGTTTCTAAAAGATGAAAAACACCTTCCAGGAGAACTAAACAGTATAGTAACAAGACAAGAGGTATTATTTTTTTCATACTATTTATTTGTTATTATAACCATGCCCCTGAACAAAGTCAAGCAAAATTCATTTCATGCGGTATAACTTGACAGATTACGTAATTTTTATAGTAATACTATCATGATAAATTATCCGGAGGAGGTAAAGAAACTTGGCTGGCTGAAACAATATTTCAGCAAAAACATTATTTTCCATATCCTGGGCATTTTTACATTTATTCTATTTCTCGGTTATCTTTCTTTCGTTTCATCTGCGAACACAACCAAAAACGGAGTAAAACAAACCGTGACATCGTCAGCTGGAATATTCAGCCATCTCATCAGCAACTATTTCACGGAAGACTTAAGCTGCGTCAATTCACATTTAAAAATATTTGATTATGCGGGAATCGCGAAAAGGCAGGATAAAAAAAGGGCGGCCGATTTAGCCAAACAAATTCTTACCCGTCATAACAAATTCACTTATATTATTTATTGCGATAAAAACGGGAAAACCTGGCATAGCGAACCCGGTAATATTATACCAGCTAATTACAATATTGACCGTGAAGCATGGTTTTCAAAGGCTTTAAAAACCTCTAACCCGTATATAGCAAAAACAACTGTCGGGCGGCAAAATTCCTTCGCGCTCATAACCCCTTATTATGAAAATAACCAGCTGCTCAATATTATAGTTACCGGATACAAACACTCTTTCCTTTCTGAATTATTGCTGGAATACGGCACTGACGCACAGATTTCATTCTGTATCTTTGACGACACCGGTGATGTAATCTTTAACTCGGAGCCTTCCCAGGAAAATATTGCCGATTACCCGGCAGTTAAGAAAGCGCTGGCCGGCAACAGCGGCACGGAAGAATTCGTTTTCGCCCCCTATAAAAACGAAAGGATTATCGCGGCGTATTCACCGCTCAAGGAATTAGACCTCGGTATATTCGCTTACCAGACAACGCGCACGGCTTACCGCCCTTTCCGCCTGCAAATAGTGCAAATGATAATACTGCTTTTTTTATTCTTCATACTGGCAAGCATTGCCGCAATCACGCTGATTAACATCTCGCAGAGAAACAGGAACCTTTATGAGCAAACGTCCAAACACGCCGATGAGTTGAATATCCTTTACAAAATATCGCGTGTGGCAACGGAATCATTGAAATTAAGCGAAGTTTTAAACAATTCGTGTAACGAAATCATGGAACTTCTCGGAATGGATGTAGTCGCAATATATCTATATGAGGAAAACATAAAGCGCCTGGCCTTGAAAAGTTACTGCGGCCGTGTAAAAGCGGCTTCGGCCGGGCTGATACAAAGTGGAACGATATTAGAACCGACCAAAGGCATAACAGGGGAAGCTTTTACCACGGGCAAACTGGTCGTCTGTGATGACCTGGGAACGATTTCTTCTACCCCATTTGCAGCCGGGCTTAAAAAGGAAGGTTTCAAAACAGCCATGGCAATTCCTATCAAAGGACGCCTTAAAATATACGGCGCGATGATTGTTTCGATTAAAATAACACGCCCGATAACACCGGCGGAAAAAGAGATAATCAAGGTCATCGGCACAATCATAGGCAACGCCATTGATAATATCAACGCATTGGAATACGATAAAGAACTCCAGAAAGAGACTCGTAAAAATCAGCAGTTGAAAACCGATTTCATTTCCATGATTTCCCACGGATTGCGTACGCCATTAAACATATTAAAGGAGGAAATCTCGCATACACTGGCAAACCCGTCGGGCACAATGGGACAAGATATTGCCCAGCACCTGTTATCCGTAAGGATGGAATTGGAAAGGCTGACGCACCTCGCAAATAATCTTTTATCATTTTCCCTGCTTGAATCGGGTAATATAGAACTTAAACAACGCTCTCTGGATATTAATACACTATTCAAAAACGCCATCGCATTGCTTAATCCTTACGCCACAGTTAAGAAGGTTGCAATTAATACCGATATTCCGGAAAATCTTCCCAACGCCATGGCAGATATTGACCGGATATTCCAGATAGTCGTTAATCTCATCGATAACGCCATCAGGTTTAACCGGGAAAGCGGATGGGTATCGATTAAAGTGAAACAAATAGAACAGAAATCGCTGGAAATCAGGATAACCGATACCGGACAGGCCTTCCCTGATGAAGAAACCGTGAAACTGATGAAAGAACCGATAGAACAGATTTTAGACAAGCAAAAAGGCGTAAGGTTTGAACTCTTTGCCGGCAAGAAAGGCGTGAGACGCCTGGAATTGGTAATGAATAAACTTATCATCGAACTCCATAGGGGAAAATTCTGGACAGAAAGCACGCCTGAAGGAAACGCCAGTTTTTGCTTCACTTTGCCGATACATTTGGTATAATATCCCTCGTTCTTTGTGATTATAAGGGCGGTTAGTTCAGTGGTAGAACGCTTCGCTTACACCGAAGAGGTCGCAGGTTCGAGTCCTGCACCGCTCACCATTAAAATAAATGGCCGTCCCGACCGAAAGTATCGGGACACCGTTCATATAATCTAACTGAGAATCTCGTTTGACATATCAATGCGCATTTTACATATACTTACCGAATGGAAATGGACTGGGCTTTCAGAGCCCGTCTTCAATCTCGCCTCGTCATTAAAAACCTTTGGCCATGATATAATATTCGCCTGCCTGCGTCCCGCGGACAGGCAGGCCTGCCTGGAAACGCCCAAGCAAAACAAAGGAAGCCAATATTTACCGGAACGCCTGCTGGAAAAAGGAATCGAAACCATATTCTTAAAGCACCAGGGCAAACTCACCGCGCTTTTCTCACTGATTTCCAATATTAATAAGATAGAAAAGCTTATCCAAGAACGGAAAATAGATATCATCCACACCCATAACAACCTAACCCACTTTATCGCGGCAAAAGCGATACGCCACATAGAAAAACCACCGAAAATTATAAGGACTAACCATAAAGGCATCCCTCTCATGCCGTCTTTGATTACCAACTGGCTCATCCGGAATAAAACCGACGTCTACACCACCCTTTCAAAAGGACTGTTGCTGGTGGACAGGGAAATGTTTAACATTCCTCCGGAGAAAAGCTGGCATGTCGAAGGCGCGATTAACCTGGAAAGGTTTAATCCGGTGAATGTAACCAAAAACCTTCGCGCTGAATTTGGGATTCAGGATAACGACATCGTATTCGGCGTGGTTGCCCGCATCCAGCGCCACCGCCGTTTCGAAATACTCCTTGCCGCTTTTTACAAGCTGGTTAAGGAATTCCCGAATCTCAAACTGCTCGTCATCGGACGAGGAACCCATCAGCATGAGCTTCTTACAGAACCGGTAAAAGAGCTGGGATTGAAAAAGAATATCATCCATGCAGGCTACCGAAAAGATGATTACGTTAATGTAATCGCCATGATGGATGCCGGGATATTCCTGGTGCCCGGCTCGGATGGTTCCTGCCGCGCGGCGCGCGAGATGATGGCGATGGGCAAACCCCTTATCGTATCGCGACGCGGAATCCTTCCGGAACTTATCCAAAATAATCTTAACGGTTTAGTTATTGACGATACGATTGAAAACCTTATTAATGCCGTAAAACAACTGATAAACAACCGTGCTCTTATCACCCAATACGGCAAGGCCGCCCGCGCCAGGGCAATTGAAAACTTCTCGCTCGATAAACAAGTAAAACAGATTGAACAAATATACCAATCAGTCCTGCCTGCCGGCAGCCAGCAGGTCGCCCCTTGATGGACAGGCAGGTTTAACATAATTATTTTATTGATTCCGCCTTAAACAAAAGCTATATTAAGCCCCATAACATTTTTATATGAAAATTATCGCCATTGAAACATCCGGGATAAAAGGCGGAGTGGCTTTGATGGACTGTCCCATTCCAACTGTCCCGATGAAATCGGGATTAATCGGGCGTCCCCGAACCACGCATAAGCGGGGTGAGCGGGGTACCGCCACAGGACGCACCACGGAATACCGATTTACCAAAGGCATGGTGCACGGGAGATACCTCGTCCCGGCAATACAGAAAGGACTCAAAGAACTCAAATGGAAAACATCTGATATCGATATGATAGCGGTCGATATCGGTCCCGGCTCCTACACCGGCTTACGGGTCGGCGTGGCAACCGCCAAGACATTAGTTTATACATTAAACAAGCTGAGACATAAAAAAACTGTTTTGACTACGGTTGTTTCTCTGGATGCCATGGTGAAAAATATCCGCCAAGACTATAAGTTTATCTGCCCGATGATAGACGCGCGCTGGAACCAGGTTTACAGCGCCATATATAAAAACACCAACGGGATTTATAAAAGGATATCCGATTACCTTGCTATCAGACCGGAAGAATTAGTAAAACGATTACCGCCGGAGGTACATATTTTCGGGGACGGATTAACCAGACCTGCCCGACCTGACGACCGTTCAGGCGGGTACAAGGATATATTCAAAGGCAAGGGAATTACTTTCGGCGATGAAAAGACCTGGTATCCGCGGCCGAAATATATTGCCCAACTCGGGCTGGAAGAGTTTAATAGGGGAAAGAAAACGGACCCGATAAAACTGGTGCCGTTGTATTTAAGATTGACCGAAGCAGAAATGAAGAAAAAGATATGACCACAGAGAACACAGAGAAAACCTATTTATTTAAAGATATAACCGATAAGATTATCGGGGCAGCAATAGAAGCCCATAAAATATTAGGTCCAGGATTGCTAGAAGGAATTTATGAAGCAGCGCTAATCAGGGAATTCGCCCTGCGAAATATTAAATACGAACAGCAAAAAGAAATAGCATTAACGTATAAAAACTCTAATATAGGAAACCATAGGATTGATTTATTAGTTGAAAACGAAATTATCGTAGAATTAAAATCCGTGGAAGAATTACACCCTATTAATGATGCGCAACTTATAACCTATCTTAAAACGACCGGTAAAAGAGTCGGCTTATTAATAAACTTTAATGTTAATCGCCTTAAAGACGGAATTAAAAGAATTATAGTTTAGCTCTGTGTTCTCTGTGGTAAAAGAAAGGAATAAATATGACTAACGCTTATGTATCCGAACTATCCAAACACGTCGGCAAAGAAGTTACTATCAAAGGCTGGCTCTATAACAACCGCTCCAGCGGGAAGATTCAGTTCATGCAGGTGCGCGACGGCACCGGAATCGTCCAGTGCGTCTTCTCACCCAAGGACGTGGGAGAAGAGACCTTTAAGGCCTGCGACAAGCTTCCGCAGGAAAGCTCACTGGCCGTTACCGGCTCGGTGCGGGAAGACAAACGCGCCCCCGGCGGCTACGAACTGACCGTAAAGGCAGTCCAGATTTTCCAGCAGGCAGAGCCATACCCGATTGCCCTGCAGGAACACGGCGTCGGATTCCTCATGGAACAGCGCCACTTGTGGCTGCGCTCCAAGAAACAGGTCGCCGTCCTGAAAATCCGGGCGGAAATCATACGCGCCATCCGCGACTTCTTTGATAATAACGGATTTACCCTTGTTGATACGCCGATACTTACCCCGGCCGCCTGCGAAGGCACGACCACCCTTTTTGAAGTGACTTACTTTGATGACAAGGCATATCTTACCCAGAGCGGACAGCTTTATAACGAAGCCAACGCCATGGCGCTGGGCAAGGTCTATTGCTTCGGTCCCACTTTCCGCGCGGAGAAATCCAAGACCAGGAAGCACCTGATGGAATTCTGGATGGTCGAACCGGAAGTCGCTTATGCCGAGCTTAACGACATCATGGATTTGGCGGAGAATTTCGTGGAATATATCGTCCAGCGCGTCCTTGAAAAACATCAGGAAAACCTGAAGGTTCTGGAACGCGATACCAAACCATTGGAAAAGGTCAGGAAACCGTTCCCGCGCGTTGCTTACAGCGAGCTCATGAAATCATTTGATGAATGGAAACATCCCTTTAAGAAAGGCGATGACCTGGGCGCGCCGGAAGAAAGCGTTATCGGGCAAAAGTTTGATAAGCCGGTACTGATTCACCGCTTCCCCATGGCGGTCAAGGCGTTTTATATGAAGCCCGACCCGGCTGACCCGACCTATGCACTGTGCGTAGATATGATTGCGCCGGAAGGCTACGGCGAAATCATCGGCGGCGGACAGCGTGAAGACGATGTCAACAAACTCACCGCCAAGATTAAGGAATGCAAGCTCCCGATGGCGTCGTTTGAATGGTATCTGGATTTACGGAGATACGGCTCTGTCCCGCACGGCGGATTCGGGCTGGGTGTCGAGCGCACCGTAGCGTGGATTTGCGGAAGGGAACATATCAGGGAATGCATCCCTTATCCGAGGATGCTTTATAAGATTTATCCGTAGGAATCATGAAACCATCCCGCTTCGTCCCCCGACGCTACGTCGTGAGACTACGGGGACTCCCGATTTATATCCCGATAAAATCGGGATAACGCCTGGAATGGTGCAGATTACACGGATTAAAACGACATGAGGTCTTTTGATTATACGCTAACTCATTGAATATGACACCGTTAGAAATTAAATTAATGGTAACAGGATTTATCTTTTTTATTGGAATAGCTGTTTGTTTTATCGATATGAAAAAAGAAAAAGCTCTTCCAGATTATATGTGGCGTTTAGGTCATGATGATCCAATGAAAAATCTTTCCTATAAAGAAAATGGGTCACCAAGAAAGTATCTTAAACATTCTATCTTAATATTGCTTGCAATATGTATTGGTGTAATATGGGTATTTTTTTAGTTATGTTTAATTCTCTCTGATTTAAAGAATAATTATTCACTTCCCAGATAACTTAGCGGCATTCCCGGATGATTTAAGGGATATCCCCAGATGATTTAGGCAACCGCGTGGACGGTCTACGCAACCGTGTGAATGGCCCAAATATGCCTAAAAATAAATAAAACCGCTTTACACCACTCTCTATATCATTTAGGTATACAGAGGTTGCCGTTTAGGCACACTATCCATGCCGTTTAACTATACAAAGATTATCGTTTAGGTATACTCTCCTTGCCGTTTTCCTATACTATCTATATCATTTACCCCTACCATCTATACCGTTTTACGCCGCCATCCATGCCGTTTGGATATACTAAGATTGCCATATAACCATACAGGGATTACCGCATAACTATATAGATTATACCGCATAGATACACAGATTATATGGTTTACCCCCACCGGGATAGGGGTAGTCCCCCCCCTGTTTGGCTATAACCTTATGATTTATAATAGGTAATATTCAAATTCAGTCTCCCCTAAAACCGGCTGGAAGTGCCCCGATGGGTCGGGACTCCACTGCTGTTTCGCCTTATATTTAAGATGAAGATAAAATGTCCTTTTTACCATCATTCCAGCAAACGCGGGAATCCAGACTTAAATACTGGATTCCGTGTCAAGCACGGAATGACACCGACACTTTGTGTCGGAATTCGTCTTTATTCGCCCCCTGCCTACCGGCGGGGACTCCCCATTAATCGGGTGCCCCCGAACCCCGCCTAAGCGGGGGGAGCGGGGTGTTATTCGTGTTCTAATTCTACCGCACCTCAAATAACCCGATATAGCATCCCCAGAAACTGGGTGGCGTTAAATGGTTTCGGGGCGTAGTCGTCCAACCCTTTTTCAGAGGCTATCATCACGGCGAACTGGTTATCATTCTCAGTCGGTAACCCATGAGACCCTTTAATCAATTCCGGGCTTAACGGAATTGACATGGTCTTCATATCGACAAACAATTCGCACGGGTCATAACCGGGTTTATTGTGGATATCAACTGTTCTGGCATAAAGCGGAGTCCTGGCGTCATCCTCCCAGTAATAATAGGCAAACCATTTATCTTTCTTGCTTAAGGCAATAAGCTGTCCACTGCGAGGATTGTGAATCTGCAATCCTTTTTGCCCGTTCCGGTCAAGCACTTTATCAACCCCCTCTGCCGATTCAAGGGCTTTCTTCGCCTTTTCTATCGCATCAGGCTTGCAATAAATATGGGCAATCTGGTGGTCAACCACGGCAAAGGCATCGCTCCCTTCAAAATCTATGTATTCAGCGCCGCTTATTTCGCGCGTCTTTAATAATCCGGCTTTCCGCAATATCCTGTTCGGAAAAACCGCGCCGCTTACCGGAACCAGCCCGTATTCGGAAATAATAAATAGAACGGCATTCTCCTTGCCGTATGCTTCCCTGAATTCCATAAACCTGCCGGCGATATCGTCCGCCACTTTGAGTTCTTTTTCCACTGCCGCTGAATCGGGCGCGTGGCGCTGGGAAACGTAATCCAGGTGAGGGATATACGCCAATAACATATCAGGCGCTTCCTCTTTCAATGTGCGCAACGAGGCTTCGGCAATCCATTGGCTGGACTTTGCGTTTGCCATAGGACCCCAATAATCCCTTAAGCTAAAAGGCCCAATTTTCGCGGTAAGTTTTTCATAATATCCGTCCGGTTTGGAATAGCACCATTCGGTCATGCCTTTATCCGTATGAATCGGAGACGGGGTGACCACGATATCGGCATTGATGTATTTACTGTTCTGCCAGAAGAGAACCGCCACTTTGGAAGCCTTGTTCCTTTCGCGCATGATATCCCAGATGCGGGGGCCATTGACAAGCGCGTTTTCCTGTCGCCAGAATTCCGGTTTCATGGTGCCGCTGTCAAAATACCCGTTGCCGACAATACCGTGGTCTGCCGGCGGCTTGCCGCTTAACAAAGTCGCCTGGACCGAGCAGGTTACCGCCGGGAAAGACGGTATCATGGCACGATAGGTTCCGCTTGCTTTAAGCCTGGTTATATTCGGTATCAATGATTTCTTCTTTAATAAAGCCGGAGAAAGCCCGACGATATCCAGGACGATTACTATTTGCTTTTTCATCCAGACCATCCTTTCTTAAACACGAATCAGACGAATAGAACGAATCCCACGAATAATAATTCAATTAGCGATACGTTTATATTCGACCTTCTTCTTCCCGAAATTTATAAGGATTCCGAGTTTCAACCCGGTTGCCTTTAAGTATGAGTATAATTGCGCTTCAAACACTTCATTTAATTCTGAAACGGCTTTAAGTTCCAGTATAACCTTATCTTCTACTATTAAATCTAACCTAAAATCGCCCAAATCTTCATCCTTATAAATAACTTTTACCGGTTTCTGTGTTTCATAACTAATCTTCCGGTCACGAAATTCCCGGCATAGCGCTTTCTCATACTTATCCTCCGGAAAACCGGGACCAAGAATATTATGAACCTCAAATACCGCTTCCATTATTTTATAGGATATATCCTTGTAAATAAAATCGTCCATATTCGTGTTATTCGTCTAATTCGTGTTATTCGTGTTATTCTTTACGTCATCTCGAAAATTATTCCTAATACCAAAGCCGGTATCATCAACGATGCTATTATACCTGCCTGCCAGTAATATCCGTTCATAAAAACCAGCAATCCGTCTATAAGCGGGATAATCAGGATTCCTGTTTTCACTATCTTGCGAAGCGCGGGCTTATCATTCTCTAATCTAGCCAGTGCTGTGGTTATTGCAATGTAGATAAATATTATTACAGGGAATATTATAAACTCTTTGGGGAATGCCCCCCCGATATTTAATCCCAATTCCCAATTAAAAGCGCGGCATAGCGGCATGAATATGATGGCGGTAATAAACCATCTCTTAAACAATGAATCATAAAGAAACGCGCTTAATGCGATAACGGAACAAATAACGCCTGCGCTTGCCGAAATCATAAACCCGCAAACAATTCCCGCCATGAGCAAAAGGATTCCAAAGGACAAAGCTATTGACGGCTTGATAACGCCCGAAGGCAAAACCCGATTGGGACGCTCTTTTTTATCACGTTTCAAATCGAAGTAATCATTAAGCGCCATCCCGCCGCTGTAAAGCGCGGCTGAGGCAACCGAGCCGAATATGATGTGGGCGGTTGCCGGGAAAACGCTCCCTGCAACAACCATCCCTGCCCAGACATTTGATATGGCAGTGAAAATATTGGGCAGGCGGATTAATCTTAACAAACCAATGATAAAACGAAACATATTTTACGAAATACAGAACACGAATCTTACCCCGAAAACATTCGGGGTGCTATTCGTGTTACTCTTTCTCTGAAACAAACTGTTTAAGGTGTTGTAAGCTTTGGCTCCCGACTTCCACCGGATTATCCTGATAAGGATACAATTCAACGCTGATAAATCCATCATAGCCTATATCTTTTAACGCCGTGAATACCGGGGGAAAATCTATTTCACCCTGCCCGCATATCTTGTGGTTATGGACCCTGCCTGAAATATCTTCTATATGGACGTGATGGATATAAGGCGCGAGTTTATTTATGACCTCCGCGGGGTTTTCACCGGCGCACCAGAAATGGCCGATATCGCAGTTTAATCCGATAATTGATGTATCAACCTTCCTGATAAACTCCCCGAATTGGACTGAGTTCTCCATCAGTAAATCCGGTTCCGGCTCAACCAGTATTTTCACACCCAATTCTTTGGCAAGAGGGATAACTTCTTCCAATCCTCTGATAAATATCTCCATTGCGTCCTTGCGGGTAAAATGCTCCAAACGGCCCCCGGGCTGGATGGAAATATTCGGGCAATCAAGCTCTTTGGCAAGGTGCAAGCATTGCTTTGTATGTTGGATGCGCATGTCCCTGTCTTTCGCTTCCTTCTCAATCCATGAAGGATGATGCATATCCCCTATGGCAAACAGGGTGAAGGTATTCAGATTGGAAACCGCCAGATTTTCTTTCTTTAAGAGCGATTTTAAAGCACTGAGCTTTCGAGCATCTTGATAATCTGGGGGGTAAAGGTGGGGACGGTCTGCCATGATTTCCACCCCGGCAAAGCCTATTTCCCTGATAAGGCGTATGGTTTCTTCCAGGCTGTATTTCTTAAAAGCATTCGTGCTGTAAGCGAATTTCATTTACATACCCAAATCTTTCTTAATCAGATTACGCCACATTGTCATTGCGAATCCCGATTTATCGGGATGAAGCAATCCCTTTTAAAATGGGATTACTTCGTCACTATGTTCCTCGTAATGACATTATAACAAAACTATGGTTTAATCCTCCAGCCGGAATTTAGGCGATTGGGAGAAAAAGCCAAAGGCATTCCGGAAAACCACCTTTTCTATCTCCTCTTCGCTTAGCCCGAAACCCGGGAATTGCCTTGCCGCTTCCGCCACATTCAAGGGGTAAGATTTCCCCCAATCAGCCGAGCTGTTTATCAGGATGCGGCCTGCCCCGTATTCTTTTATCATCTTAGCGGCGCGCTCGTTGCTTACCTTGGTCGGATAAAGGGTCATCCCGGCAATGATATCCGGTTCTTTCAAAGTAACGCCGATTGTTTCCTCGGTATTATGGTCCATCACGTAGCGCTTCATATCCACCCCGACCTTTTTCATGATAGCAAGCATCCTCTCCACCCCGACCCGCTTATTGGTATGGGGGGAATGGATTATCACGAGCGACTTATGTTTCTCCGCCAGCTCCACCTGGCGTTTAAATACTTCTTCCTCATCCGGGGTAATCAAATCCAGCCCGATTTCCCCGACACCGATGCAATTAGGGTGTTCCAGATATTTCCCCAGGTTATTGACCACCTCAAATGCAATCTCGGTATGGCGGGCTTCTTTGGCATTGACTCCGAGCAGGCTGTAATGGTATAAGCCGTATTTGCGCGCCCGGCCGTTCTCAAAGTTAAGCAAATGCTGGAAATAATCGTAATAACTGCCAGCCGATGTCCGGTCTGTCCCCGACCAGAAAGCCGGTTCAATCACCGCGACATAACCGGATTTCTTCATCGCTTCGTAATCATCGGTAGTCCGGGCATACATGTGAATATGCGGCTCGATAATTTTCATCTTTATCTCTCTTTCTTAGTTTTACTTAAATATTCCTCCAACAAATGCCACTGCTGGTGTAAATCGGAAACGTCCGTCCCCAGCGGCTGTTTGAAAAAGAGCCCCAGATGGCTTAAAATGCCGGATTCCTTCCGGCGATGCGCCAGGTCAACCAACCGGATTAAGTCAATGACCAGCGGAGCCGCCAGCATCGAGTCGCAACCCTGCCAGATAAACTGCATTGACATCTTGGTCCCCAGGAATCCTTCGAAATGTATGAAATCCCAGGCAACTTTCCATTCGCCCAGGGACGGGACATAATCAATGCCGGTATGTGTATGCGGCTTATATCCAAGCGCCTGCGGAAGCACCGTGTCCTTGGCGCTGAGCTTGGACTTCAGGCTTTCCGGGTCAGCCAGCACCTTGCCATCCATATTTCCCAGGATATTATAACCCTGCCAGGAAAGTATTTTCAGCGCCCGGTATTTGAACATGCCTGCCAAGACGGCCTTGATAAGCGTTTCTCCGGTCTTGCCGTCTCTTCCGGCATGCGGTATCGCCTGTTGTTTGGCAAGCTGGAAAAGCGCCGGGATATCCGACCCGACAGAAGGAGTAAAATTAATATAAGGGCAATTGCATTTGAAAGCGACATACGCGTAAAGCGAGCTTGCCCGCGCTATTTCCTTATGGTTAGTCTTAAGCATTTCCTCAAATCCATCGATGCTTTCGGTATGGATACCCGTCATGGCAGGCGGTTCGGTGGATGCCAGGTTTAGGACAATTACCCGCTCCAGATTATTTGATTCCTTGAACTCGGTAATATCCCGGCTTAATTGCCCGACTATTTCCGCAAGAGACAACGCATCCAGCTTGCTGGTTTCGCCGACTGCCTCGGAAACGCCTTTCCCGCACCCGACGGTTATTCCCAGGCGCGTGTTCTTTTGGAGGGTCTCAAAATACGCGCCGATACTTTCCACGACCCGGCGGCCAATATGCGCCTCTTCAGCGAGACGTTCAAAGCTTTCCCGTGCATTGCCTTTGCGCACCTCATGCCCGCCAAAGATTATCCGGTCAAATGGGGTGAAACCAACATTCTTAAAATCGGGGAGTTCAGTAATCAATCCGATTGGCTCGGCAAGCTGCCGGGCAAATATCTCGGCTCCGGCAACCGCGGCGGAAGCGACCGAGCCGGACGCGCCGATTATCCAAACACCAAGAGATTTATTTCCCATTTTCTATCCATTATTAGAATAAACCTTCGATTGTGACAATAAAATTCGTTCCTGATTCGTTGTTGCCGGAACCATGAATGCGGTAATCACGGCCGGTAATATTTTCCACCCCCGCCGAGATATTAAAGTATTTATTTAGCCTGGTTCCTCCTTTAAGATTATAAATCGTGTAGCCGGGCGTGCCGTCCGGTGGTATTCTTTGCGTATCCAGTTTATCCAAAGGAGATAATCTATCCTGCCGGTCGGCTATCTTAACCATGCCTTCAAGCCATGTTTTACTATCAACATTTTCCCATCGGCCGCCAAAGGTAAATGCCGGAGGCGGTATTTTGGACATGGGTTTTTCTTCTTTAACCAAGGCCGAGGTCGGATAAGTATCCACCGCGCCTCTCTGGCAACCGGCGCCGGCAAAAATACTCCACTGGTTATCTATCTCGTATTTCCCGCTTAATTCGCCGCCGTAAATAAAGCCGTCCCCGATATTCGCTTTTTGCACCTCGTTCTTGCCGCTGACGACATTACCGGTCGGATAACGGACAATCATATCCTTGATATTGGTATGGAAAACCGCGCCTTGTACGCTGAATGTTTCGTATCTTGCCTTGGCTCCGGTTTCTATGGTGGTAAAATATTCCGGCTTCAATCCGGGAGAAGGCATTTCTATCTCATTGGAAAGCGCGATATCCAGCCGTGACAGGTCGGAAAGGTTCGGCGCCCTGAACCCCTGGGAAACACCGCCGAATATATTCCAATTCTCATTCGCTAAGTATGCCAGGCGCAAATTACCCACCAAACTGCTCCAGTTATCTTCCAGGGAAATCTGCTTCTTTGTATTCGGGTCGTAACCCTTATCCGCAGAGACATCAACCTTGGTATAACGCGTGCCGGCGGTCACTGTCATCTTTTGCGTCAGCGCGTATTCATCCTGGATATAAACGCCGCCCATATCATACGTGGCGTTATCCGCGATTGAGCCCTGGATTCCAATCGATTCCAATGTACCGTCGGATTTGTAATTTCGGGCAAAGGAATTGGCGTTGTCGCGGTAAAACTCCACGCCGTAACTGAGGTAACCCAAAGAAGACTTACATTCAGCCTGCGCAAAGAACCCGGCTGTGCCGATGGTAAAGCCCTGCGTCTCTATTTTATCATTGGAACGCAGGCGGAACTGCTCCTCATCCTGCGCCTGGTAAGAAAAGCTGAATTTCGCCTTGTCTCCCATCCAGCCGGCTTCATCCTTATGATATTGGACGTAAAAAAGCTCTCTGGCATGGTCCAATGAACGCTCCTTATCCGTTCCGATGGCTGTCCCACGCCATGATATGCCGTAAACGGTCGAATGCGTGCGCCAGGCATCCGGCTGGGTAACCTTTTGGTAAACCAGGACCAGCTTATCGACTGAAGATAATTTATAATCCAGCCTGATATCATAATCATTTTCCCGATAGCCTGTTTCGGGTTGTAAACCGACATACCTGCCTCCGGCGAGGTCGCCAAAATCCTTGCCTGAAGCTCCGGCAATAAACGACAACGATTTATTGACTGTGTATGACGATTCCAATCTTGTTACGGCTGATTTATCCGCACTTGAATAACGCTGAACCATCCGGCCATGCCATCCATCTTTCTCTGGGACGGGAGTCAGGGCATTGACCGCGCCGCCGATTGAATCGCTCCCGTAAAGGACGGAAGAAGGGCCTTTGACTATTTCCAGTTGTCCGATGGTAAAAGAATCAACCGTATTCCAATATTCATTCGGCCCATCGCGGAAGGCGGAGTTATTCAAACGGACACCGTCTATCATAAAAAGGGTGCGGAAGCCGGTAAACCCGCGCAGGAACGGGGCGCCCTGCCCCTGCGAGGTCTTCTGGACGGTGATTGAGGGGTCGGATGAAAATATTTCGGGGGTCGTCCGGCTCATCTGTTGGTTCTGGATTTCCTCTGCGCTAATAACCTCAGCGATATAAGGCGACTCCAAAACCTTCTCCTCATGGCGCGAGGCGGTCACGATTATCTCATCGGCTTCCTCGCGTTTGACCCCTATAGTTTCTGAATCATCAGCTAAGGCAACCGGAATACAAGGAGTTATCACCACAAAGGCGCAAAGGGCACCAAGAAATACATGCTTCATAATAAATTTTCCTTTATTTAACATTACCTATATAAGCGCAGGGAACGGGGAAAAGGTTCGGTCCGATAAATAGAATTTTAGTTTTTGTTTATGGGGTAGACTGGCTCGCACCATGGAGCATAGTAGTTATTATAATGGGGTCGGGTAGCTTTTAGAATGGGGTCTGGTAGCTCTTACCTATACGTATTATAGCTTTTAGAATGGAGTCAGGTAGCTTTTACCTATATGTATTATAACTTTTAGGGGTGAGTAATATAGCTTTTACCCGTATGTATTATGGCTTTTAGAGGGGAGTAATATAGCCTTTACCCGTATGTATTATAGCCTTTAAGATGGGGTCGGGTAGCTTTTATAATGGAGTCTGGTAGCCTTTAGGGGGGTGTATACCCGCCCCCTCCGCTACGTTGCGGGGGCTATAGCCCCCATTTTAATTCATTACGGGGACGCCTGATTCTAATATATAAGTAGGAAAGCCCCGACATTCGTCGGGATGCCGATTGATTATAAGATTGAATAGCAAGGACAGCCCCTTCGTCTGAAACCAGCTTATATTGAGTTTAGGGTGCTCCTCTATATATGGGGTAGGGTGGGGAGGCGGCTCTAAAAGCTATCCCAAACGGCTCCAAGAGTTATCCCAAGCGGCTCGAAGAGCTACCCCGAACGGCTCCAAGAGTTACGGGAAACTGCACCAAAGGGTATGGAAAGCGACTCCAAGAATCCCGGGGAGCGGCTCCAAAATCCCTATGGAACGGCACCTAAAGGTATAGGGAACGGCTTTAAAAGGGCTGGGAACCCGCACCTAAATCTATCCGGGACTGCACGAAGAGGTATGGGGTACGGCTCCAAAAAGTATCCCGACCGGCACCTTAAAAATCAGGTAATCGGATTTACCCAGTTCCAGGGACAGTTTCAGGAACGCTTTACTTAATCCATAATTCGGCATGCTGTCCCCAGCGAACTTTTACTTTTATTATAAGTTATGGTAAATTTACCGTATCACCCTCTTTATACGCTTTGGTCATTTCTATACCATTAACCTTATAGGTAATAATTCCTTTTTTAGGCACATTAATATGAGGGTCGCCTTTAAGATTATTATCAACCTTCATAACCAATTTCCCGTTTTTTATATGCCCACGAGCAATATCGGTTATGTCAAGAGTTTTATCCGACGTACCATAAGTTGCCCTTATAATCTCAAATGGCTCTATAGAACTTGTTTTAGCAAAAGATTTTACTTCGCCAGAAGTTGCAATCTTTTTTATAGTTGTATCTCTTTGGAGGAAGAAATAAATGGTAAGTAATAAAAATAGCACTCCAACAATCAAAAAAAGCCAGATCAATAAACTTAAAGCACCTGTTTCTTTAGCAATAAAAACAGAAACGAATCCCCCCAGTCCTAGTGAACAAAATAGCATAAAAATATCACCTAATACGCTCTTGCTTTTAATATCATTCAAATCATTCTCTGTTACCAAATAATAAATCACTTCTCGTTCTTTAATAGTCGTTTTAATTAGTTCGTTTGTATTATTAGTATTCATTTTATTCTCCTCCTATGTTAATAGTCAAATATTTTACTTCGTACTCCGAAGACATGTTTTTTAAGTGCTTATCCTCCCCGCCAAAAGCGGGGCGGATAACTTAAATTTATTAAAGTCTTCGCATATTTAATTGTTCTTTAAACTTCAATACTTTTTCCCTTTCTTATTGTAGTCTTCGGAGTAGAATTATTGTCGGTGAACACCATCCTCCTATTCAGGCTCCCCGATATTCATCGGGGGCCTATGGTGACTATTCGGTTACAGGTCCAGTTAATCTCCTTCTCGGGGTCAATTAAGCCCCATACAAAAATGCAACCTATAACCTATCTACTCCAGACCACGGTTTTATTATACCAATGATCCAAAGTTTCCACCAACCTATTTGGCTATTATCGTATCATCTCCTTTGTAATATATACACTCACAGTTCCAAAGACACCATACCGATTGGTTTAATTGCAGGTAGAATATCACAATTACTAGGAATGTCAAGGGAAAAAGATTAAGGTTAAGGAAAAGGCTGAGGGTTTTGGAGGTGATTTTTATTTGATTAGCCCCGGCGGGATTGTTTTAATGTCCGTCAATGAGCAATACGCCTGACGACATCCAATTAATGGCGCTGGTAAAAGACGGCAATCTTGACGCCTTCCGCCAGATTATGGAGCGCCACCAGAATTCCTTACTGAACTTTTTCCGGCGTTCGGGCGCTGATATATATAGGGCCGAAGATTGCGTCCAGGAGACCTTTATAAAGCTCTATAATTACAGGAGGAAATATAAGGCGACTGCTAAGTTTACCACGTTTTTGTATACGCTGGCAAGGCATAGCTGGGCGGATGAATGCAGGAAGAATAAATTCCGCCACAGAGACACCCCCTACCTTCGGTATGGGACTCCCTATTATTCGGGTGTCCCCGAAGCGAAGCGGAGCGGGGCAGAGGACACTGAGGCAATATCGGATTCTAAACAGGATTGTTCGGATAAGAAACTGGATATAGAGATGGCTCTGGGAAAACTATCGGATAAGTTGAGAGAAACAATAATATTAAACGTTTACCAGGGGCTTGATTACCAGGAGATTGCCGAGGTCTTGGAAATCCCACTGGGTACGGTGAAGTCGAGGATGTCTGCGGCGTTTGAGGAGTTAAGAAAAATTTTAGGAGAGGATGAACACGAATGACACTAATGGGACGAATACCACGAATATAAATTCTTATTAGTGTAATTCGCTCTTATTCGTCCTATTCGTGTTAATCTTTTAATCTCTCGGAGGAATAAATATGAAATGCAAATGGCAAGATGAAATAATCGCTTATCTTCAGAATGAGCTGGATGAGGCACCCGGGATTAGCTTTGAGCAACACCTTAAAGGCTGCCCGGATTGCTCTAAAAGGCTAGATGATTACCGACAAATCAACCAAAAGCTAAAGTGCGTGCCTCAAGATACTGTAAAAGGGAATATTCAGGAAAAGGTGTTGGCGGCTATTAAGTCACAACCTTCAACAAAACCCCAACTTCGTCGGGACAACTTAACACACCCCGTCCCTTCGGGACACCCCTCTCAAGAGGGGATTTTCCCACAAGTCCCCTCTAAAAAGAGGGGATTCAGGGGTGTGTTTATGTTTTCCTCTATCTCAAGCAAATCGTCAACATTTTTACGTTTGGTAATCGCGGCCGGTATTTTACTTCTGCTGGGCGCAGGGATTTTTATCTTAAGCCAATCACGGGAAATAAAACCCGTTATCCAAAACACCCCTGCCTGTGCTACGGCAGACAGGCCTGCCAATAGCGAAACCATCACCAAGGCATTGGACTGGCTGGCTAACAATCAGGACGAAACGGGCAAGTGGCCCGCGGAGAAATGGGGAGGCGATAAGCAATACGAAATCGCCCTGACTGGGCTTTCAATCATGGCATTGGACGGAGCCGAGCCCAACTTAAGAAAGAGATACGTTCCTAATATCGATAAAGGAATAAAATACCTGATTGACCGGCAGTCAGCGGATGGAAGCTTCGGACCAAAGTTTACCGGGACGCCTTATAACCACGGCATCGCCACGGTCTGTCTCTTGGAAAACTACGCCCTGAGTAAAGATAATAAATTAAAAGCTCCTGTTAATGGAGCGCTAAACTATATCTCATGGACTCAAAAAGCAGACGGCGGCTGGGGATATCTGGCAAGCCAGGACGAACTGCCCAATACGGCTGTTTCTTTCTGGTCTATCCATGCGTTGCTCCTGGCTAATTCCATGGACTTCGGCGATTTAACGCCCTCAATCAAAAAGGGATTCGAGTGGCTCTCCGGCATCTCGGATGAGACAGGCCGGCCGGGCTACAGCAAGACATCAGAATTCCCATACGGCGCTGAGACGCTTTCGGCGATGACGGCTTTCTGCTACACTTACGGAGGGGAGAAGTATTTGCCGGATAAAGAGAAATACCGGAAGCTATTCAATTACCTGTCAGTTGAAACGACCGCGTCAAACGAAGTGAATTATTACCGCTCGTATTTCATGTCATACGTCCGGCATCCGTCCATGGATGCGTGGCGCAATAACCTCTTTGCCACTTTGTCCAAAACGCAATGCCAGGCCGATATTTTAACAGGCAGTTGGGACCCATCGGATAAATGGGGCGAGGTGGGCGGCAGGGTTTATACGACAGCCTTGGCATCGCTTTCGCTTGAGGCAACGACGCGGGGAGAACGGCTGAAGAACCAGTTCACTACAAGGTAAATAGTTTCCGCCACAGAGGCACAGAGGTCACCGAGTGAGAGACAAATTGTTTAATTCTCCACGCCTCAGCGGTTATATTTGTATCAAATCTCCGATTGACGCCTTGACGATATTCCAGAGCGGGACCCAATATACGCCCAGGGCCAGAACCGGAATTACAAAGATGACCAGGAGGATTGAATAGTATAAAGAAACGCGTGACGGCAATCCAGCCGCCTCGGACGGTGTTTCCAGGAACATGGCTCTAATCACACGGGCATAATAATATAACGCGATAACGCTGTTCATCGCTCCGATTACGGCAAGCCAATACCAGACGTTTATTCCCAGATAATACCAGCCTGTCTCAAGCAAGGCTTTTTCTATAACGGCCTTGAAAATATACAGTTTGCCGATAAATCCGGCCAGCGGAGGCAATCCGGTTAAAGAAAATAAGAATATTGCCATAATGATACCGACCAAAGGCATCCTCCAGCCAAGCCCGCGATATTCCTTTATATCCGCACTGCCTGTTTTTTCCTCTACGGCAATAACCACCAAAAACGCCCCTAAATTCATAAAGAAATACACCACGAAATAGAGGATAACCGCTTCCCATCCTTCCCGCGTGGATAAAACAACACCCATCAGCATATAGCCGCAATGGGCAATGCTGGAATATGCGAGCAGGCGTTTAAGGTTTGTCTGTTTAAGCGCCCCTAAATTACCCACAACCATGGTGAGAATGCTTATTACAATCAGCATCGGCTGCCAGACAAACGCGACATTAAACATAGTAGGCCCGGACGGTTCGAATAAAATCGATAAAAACCTGATAAGTATGGCAAAACCTGCCGCCTTGGGCCCGACCGACAAGAAAGCGGTAATCGGGGTGGGAGCGCCTTCGTATACATCCGGACACCACATATGGAAAGGCACAGCGGCAATTTTGTAACCGAATCCGACCAATATCAAAAGCGTAATCGTTATCAACAGCGGGCTCGTTGAAGCGCCGCTGAGATATTGCCTGATTGCCATAAAGTTCGTGCTTCCGGCAACCCCATAAAGCAGTGACATACCGTAAATCATTATGCCGGAGGCAATCGCCCCGTAAATGACGTATTTCAAACCGGCCTCGCTCGACTTGCTGTTGCCTTTGACAAATGAAGTCAGGATGTAAGAAGAAATACTGACTGTCTCAATGGCGACATAAGCCATTAATAAATCATTAGCGCTGACTAATAGGCACATCCCGACCGTGGCAAACAGAAGAATGACGTAATATTCAGGCGCGATTTTATAGGAAGATTTCAAGGAGAATAAAATCGTAAAGAACGTTACCGCGATGCAAAACGCCTTAAAGAATATGGTGAATTTTCCCAACGCTATAGCACCGGAAAACAATGTATTTACGACGTCATTATGCCGGATGGACATCAAAACGACAAACGCCACGACCAAACCCATCAGGGCAAGCGGCGCCGCCATCCGCTTGCCCTTGCAGATGACGACTATAAGGATGACCAGCGCTTCAATGGACAGGACAAGCTCCGGCGTAAAGTAACGGACGCTTTCTAATAAATTCATAGTATTACCACGAAAGCACGAAAGATCTCATCACGAAGACACGAAAAATAAATATTCCGTGATTTCGTAACCATTTCGTGTTTTAGTGTTCCTATTTAATTAATTTTACCAGCTCGACAACCGAGCCGTTTATCAGGTTAATTATCGGCGTGGCATAGACGCCGACGTAGATAACTATCAAGCCCAAAGGCACCAGGGTAAACATCTCGCGGAAGTTTATTTCCGGCAAGTCCGCGTATTTCTCGTTCAAGAGGCCCAAGAACATCCTCTGCATTGCCCAGAGAAAATATCCGGCGGTCAAGACCACGCCGGTAACCGAGGCGATGGTGAATGCGGTATAGACCTTGAATGCGCCCAGGAAAACCAGTATTTCGCTGATGAATCCGCTCAATCCCGGTAATCCCATCGAGGCGAAGAAGGCAAACGAGGTCATCGCGGTATACAAAGGCATCCGGCTGGCCAAGCCGCCGAAGCCGTTGATATCGCGGTGATGCGCCCGGTCATAAATAACACCGGCTATCAAGAAGAGCATCGCGCTGATACAACCGTGGTTAAACATCTGAAGTATTGCGCCGTTTAATGCCATCTGCGCGCTTTCCGTCGGCGCATTAGCGGCTTTCATTCCGCAGGCCGCGGCAATGCCCAAGAGGCAAAAACCCATATGGCTGATGCTGGAATAGGCAATCATGCGCTTCAAATCAGTCTGCGCCATGGTGCACAATGCGCCGTAGATAATATTTATCATCCCGATGATTGCCATGACGATGGCAAAAGACATAGCCGCTTCCGGCAACATCGGAATTGAAATCCTCAAGATTCCGTAAACGCCCATCTTCAAGAGTATTGCCGCCAGGATAACGCTGATGGCGGTAGGCGCTTCGGTATGCGCATCCGGCAGCCACGTATGGAACGGGAAAGCCGGTATTTTTATGGCAAAGGCAATGTATAATCCGATAAATCCAACCAGCCACATTCCGCCTTTGAACATTCCGGCATTTTGAATCAATTGCGGGATGGAAAAAGTATTCGGCGTTGAGGCAAAATATAACGCCAGCATGACCAAGAGCATCAGGACGCTTCCTAATAAAGTGTAGAGGAAAAACTTGATGGCAGCATATTCACGGCGCGGACCGCCCCAGACGCCGATTAAGAAATACATCGGCAGTAATGTCAATTCCCAGAATACGTAAAAGAGAAAAAAGTCCAGCGCGCAGAAAACCCCCATCATGCCGGTATTGAGAATCATGTAAAGGATGTGATACCCCTTAACTCCTTTCTGGATATTCCAAGAGGCAAACAGCCCCAGGAAACAGACAAGCGGGGTTAAGAGAACCATGAGAATGCTGATGCCGTCAACTCCCAGATAATACTGGACATTAAAAGCCGGAATCCATTTGTATTGTTCCGTAAGCTGGAAACCGGTTGCATCGTTTTTATATATGGTTAAAAGATAAACTGTCAAAACCAACTGGACGGCCGTAAAGACTATCGATGTCCAGCGGATAGCCTTATGCCATTTGCCGGGCATAAAGAGAAGAAGAGGCACCGCCATGAGCGGCAGGAATATTAACAGGCTTAACATAAATTGTCTCCCTTATTTATATCAACTAATTATAATAAGTAAAAACAGGATAACCAAAACGAACACGCCGCCGGCTGCCCAAGCGAGATAGGTTTTAAGGTTTCCGGTCTGGGTCTGATTAACTGCTTCACCGCTGACCAGAACCGCCTGGCCGGTGGCGTTCACTGCCCCATCGACAAAGGTCTTATCGGTCCAGCCTGAACCAAAGGCAACGCCGACCGTCCCTTTGCCAAAGGCATTAACAATCCAATCTATGATTCCCAAATCTATCTTGTAAGCAAGCAGCCTGTTCAACCGCAAGAGATTATTCACGATAAGCGCCTGATAAATCTCATCCACATAATATTTATTGAGGAGCAAATTATACGCCAGCGGGAACCTCTGCGCTATCTTAACCGGCAGGTCCTTGCGTTTCATATAAAGATAGTAGGCAATAAAGATACTGAATAATACCACGATAACGGAAACAACCATAAGCATAATTTCCAAGCCGGCTTCTGACTGGTGGCTTTCAGCGGGCATTGTCATCTCTTGGTGCGAAGCGAATGCTGGTTCCATGAAATGTTCTATATGATTGCCGCCGCCCAAAACATAAGGAATACCAATCCAACCGCCGATGACTGAAAGAATCGCCAACACAATCAAAGGAATGGTCATTACCTTGGGCGATTCGTGGATCCCGTTATGCCCGTCATGGCTGTTATGTCCGTTATGTTTCTCGTCGCGGTTTTCTCCGTAGAACGTCACGAACACCAGCCTGAACATATAAAGCGCGGTCAAGCCGGCGCCAAAAACCCCTGCCACCCAGAGTATCCAATGCCCATTATGGCTGGAAAATGCCTTCCAAAGTATTTCATCCTTGCTGAAGAATCCTGATAATCCGGGAATACCGGCAATAGCCAGAGTAGCTATCAGGAATGTCCAGAAGGTTATAGGCATATATTTCTTAAGTCCTCCCATCTTCCTGATATCCTGCTCACCGCCTGTTCCGTGAATCACACTGCCCGAACCCAGGAAGAGAAGCGCCTTAAAGAATGCATGGGTCATAAGGTGGAAAATACCGGAGGCAAATGCACCAACGCCAACGCCGAGGAACATATAACCCAGCTGGCTGATAGTAGAATACGCCAGCACTTTCTTGATATCATTCTGCACGAGACCAATGGTCCCGGCAAATACAGCCGTGGTGACACCGACAATCGCCACGACCATCATAGCAGTCGGAGTCAATACGAACAGGAAATTCATCCGGGCAATCATATAAACGCCAGCCGTAACCATGGTGGCAGCATGGATAAGCGCGCTCACCGGGGTTGGGCCTGCCATGGCATCGGGCAGCCATACATATAATGGTATCTGGGCTGATTTGCCGGTGGCACCGACGAATAGAAGCAATCCGATAGCGGTTGCCATTGGGGCAAAGACATGGCTGTTTTTCGCTAATCCGGCAAAGTCAAGCGTTCCGCCGTACCAGAACAACATCAACACCCCAAGAGCGAATCCAAAATCACCGATGCGGTTAACGATGAAGGCTTTCATGCCGGCAATGGCGTTTTCCTTCTTCTCAAACCAGAATCCGATTAAGAGATACGAACATAACCCCACGCCTTCCCAACCGACAAACATGAGAAGCAGATTATTGCCCATCACCAGGATAAGCATGGCAAAGGCAAAGAGGTTGAGGAATCCGAAATATCTGGCGTAACGCTTGTCATCCGCCATGTAACCGATGGAATAGACGTGAATCAGGAATCCGACACCGCTCACCACCAGCATCATGATAATTGAAAGCGGGTCAATCAGAAAGGCAAAGCTTATCTTAATGCCGCTAAAGCTAATCCAATCATAAAATGACTTATCAATCACCCTTTGGGCGGTCGGGAGGTTCATTAAGCCAAAGAACGTTATGGCTGATAAGACAAACGAGCCGAAGATAGTTCCGCAGGCAAGCCAGCTGACCAGCTTTTTGGGGAGAAACCTGCCGACCAGCATATTAATCACCGCACCAAATGCCGGCAGCAACGGAATCAGCCACAAATAATCTTGCATAATTATATCAGTGTTTCAAATCGTCCGCTTTATCCACGTCAACGGATTTCAAGTTCCGATAAATATTAAGTATAATGGCAAAAGCCACGGCCGCTTCGGCCGCAGCCAGGATAATCACGAATATGGCAAAGACCTGCCCGGAAATATTATTCGCCGTGTAACGCGCAAAGGCGACGAAATTGATATTGGTGGAATTGAGAATGAGTTCGATGCCCATTAATATTGCCACCGCATTCTTGCGCGTTAAGACAATATACAAACCAAGCGCAAACAGTATCGCGCCGATAATTAAATAATGCTGCAAGGGATAAGCCTGTAATAATGTCATTACTTTTTCTCACTCCGGGCTAAATACGCCGCGCCGATAAGCGCGACTAATAACACCACAGAAACCGCTTCAAAAGGCAAGAGATACTGCCCCATTATCGACATCCCAATCTGAGCCGTGGTCGGAGTATCCTGCAAGGGAACAGTTTCCCACGGAGTCTTTACGATTACCCAGATTAACACCGCCAGTACAGACAGCGATATCAATCCGCCCAGCCACGGTTTCGCCGCGGGATTTGACAGGTTTACATCACTGATTTTATTCGTAAGCATGACCGCAAAGAGGATTAAAACCAGAATGCCGCCGACGTATATCAGTAGCTGCAGCGCCGCCAGGAAATCAGCCGCTAAAAACACATATAGCCCTGCCACTCCGAAGAAAGTCAAGAGCAGCGCAAACGCCGAATGGGTAATATTCCTGGAAAACGCCACGATAAAGGCGGAGTTTAGAACCAGCAACACTAACCCATAAAATATAACGTGGTGAATTATCTCACTTAGCATAATGCTTGATTAATTCCTCGCGCGATAAAGCCGAGTTTTCATGTTCCTTGCTCAAGTAAATCGCCGCGGTCGGGCAGCCTTCGGCGCAAAACCCGCACTGGATGCACTGGGCGATATTTACGTCAAACTTGGTTACAGTTTTTATCCGCTTCATTGCCTTACCTTCTTTGTTCATAACCTTGGCAGGAGCATCACTTTTTTCTCCTTCCAAATCTATACAACTTACCGGGCAGATATTCACGCAATAAAGGCAGCTGATGCATTTATCCGTATCCGCCTTGACCATCCCTCTAAACCGTTCGGTCATCTGTATCCTTTCTTCCGGATACTGCACGGTTGTGGGTTTGGCGAAAAAGTATTTTATCGTTATCTTCATCCCTTTGAGGATGCTCCATAACTCCGTTATAATCTGCTTAAAATATTTTATCATATTAGCATCCAGATTCCGATTCCCATTATATTAACAAAGGCAAACGGCAAAAGGACCTTCCAAGCCAGGTGCATCAACTGGTCAACCCGATAGCGCGGCAATGTCCAGCGCAGCCACATCTGGACAAAGACCAGAAATAATGCCTTGCCGAAGAACCAGCATAACCCTTCTATGACAAACCAATTACCCGGTAAAATATGAAAAGGCAAAACGCTCTGGAATCCGCCCAGGAAAACGATTGTGGCGAGTGATGAAACCGCCAGCATATTGCCGTATTCGGACATATAGAAGAAAGAAAACCTCATGCCGCTGTATTCGGTGTGGTATCCGGCAACGATTTCAGATTCCGCTTCCGGGATATCAAAAGGAACTCGGTTGGTTTCGGCCAGCGATGCCACGAAATATATAAAAAAGGCACTCATGGTAAAGGGCGGATAACGAAAAACAAACCACCTCCAAAATCCGCCATCCTGCTGGCGGGTAATCTCAAAGAGGTCAAGCGTCCCGGCAATCATGACAATAGTCAGGAATGAAACGCCGATGGGAACTTCGTAGCTCACTATCTGGGCGGCCGAACGTAATCCGCCCAAAAGCGACCATTTGTTTCCCGAAGCCCAGCCGGCCATGATAATTCCCACCACAACGATACTGGAAATCGCCAATACATATAATAAGCCTATATTGAGATTGGTAATACCAAGCGACTGACCGAATACCATGCTGAACGGAAAAGCGGCAAATACGGCAAAACAACCAAGAAACACGATATAAGGAGCAAAACGGAAAAGTATTTTATCCGCCGCATCAGGAATCAGGTCTTCTTTAAGCACCAGTTTAATCCCATCCGCAACAAACTGCAAAACACCATGCGGGCCAACCCGGTTCGGCCCATGGCGCGACTGCATATGACCGGCAACTTTCCTTTCCGCGTAAGAAGCCACTCCGGCAAACAACATCACCATGCCTAAAACGACTCCGGCAAAGATAAACATAAAAAGAATGTACCATATCTCAATCGGAACGGGTTCCAGGAATTGGAGGTATCCGGCCACCCATTTTTGAACTATATCAATCAGTTGTTGCATATTTTTATCTGTCTATTTCGGGGACAACGAGATCAAGGCTTCCAAACGCCACAATCAA
This sequence comes from Planctomycetota bacterium, assembly GCA_016207825.1. Classification (NCBI taxonomy): domain Bacteria; kingdom Pseudomonadati; phylum Planctomycetota; species Planctomycetota bacterium. Next base: position 104,497 of record JACQZI010000010.1, read on the forward strand.
ATCGGAAATCATTCCTCCGGTGCTTATTTCCGGCAAGACCCAAAGGTGGGCAAACGAAGGTGTTCGTATTTTCAGGCGATAAGGGCTTTTCCCGCCGTCGCTTATAAGGTAAAATCCCAGTTCGCCACGTGGATTCTCAAAACGGCAATATACTTCGCCGGGAGGAGCCTTGAATAGACGCGGCACCTTAGTAAGGTAATCACCTTCCGGAATTTTATCCAAGCATTGGCGTATTATTTTCACACTCTCTTCCATTTCACGCATGCGGATAATATAACGGTTCCAGGTATCGCCTACCATACCCTTTTCTCCTGAACTGACCGGTATATCAAAATCAATTTCCGGATAAATGCTATAAGGCTCGTTCTTCCGCAAGTCCCATTTGACGCCGGATGCTCTTAAGTTAGGACCGGTAACGCTGTATTTAACTGCCGTCTCTGGCGGCAACACCGCTACATTAGCCGTACGTTTTATAAATATTTCATTATATGATAAAAGCTCGTTATATTCTTTTATCTTGGGTTCGAAGTAATCACAAAACGCCCGCGCCTTTTCCATGAACCCTTTTGGCAAATCATCCGCCACCCCGCCGATGCGGAAATAGTTGTATGTAAGGCGCTGGCCGCAGGTCATATCGAAAAGGTCAACGATATATTCCCTTTCGCGGAACGCATAAACGATCGGCGTCCAGGCGCCTGATTCCAATCCGGCCGTCCCGAAAAACACCAAGTGACTGGCAATCCTATTAAGCTCAGCCATTATCACCCGGATATACTCGGCGCGCTTGGGGATTTCTATTCCGGCAAGTTTTTCCACGGTGGCTGCATAGGCAAAATTGCAGTTCATCGACGCCAGGTAATCTATCCTATCTGTATACGGCATGAACTGGTGGTAATTCAACCTCTCGGCAATCTTTTCCATACCGCGGTGGAGATAACCGATAACCGGGGTTATTTCGCTGACGATTTCACCTTCGGATTTTACGATAAGCCTCAAAACCCCGTGCATGCTCGGATGCTGTGGGCCGAAATTAATTACCAGTTCTTCCCCGACGAAAGTCGAAACGGCTCTGCTGAGCTCGCTGAAACCTTCACTTTGCTTCGCTGTTTCTGATTCAGGCATAATTATCCCTATTTACAATCCGATGAGTACCGGGACTCCTCCCTGCTGCGTTAATCCCGTGATAAAACGCCGGGAATTTATAATCTTTCCTTAGGGGATATCCTTCCCAATCATCCGGCATAAGAAGCCTTTCCAAATTAGGATGTCCGTAAAAAATTATACCAAAAAGATCGAATGTTTCTCTTTCATACGAAACAGCCCCCGGCCAGACATTTGATACGGTTGGCACCGAAGGATTTTCCCTATCCGTGTTTACTTTTATAACTGTTTTATGCAATTTCTTGGTGGAAAACAGGTGATAAGCCACACTGAATCGATCCGGATAATCAACCCCGCTCAGGCACACGAGGCTATCCATCAGCAATTGCCCATCATCCTTCAGGAAAGTGGTAATTTCAGGCAGGCTTTTCGCATCAACAACGATAAAAGCGTCTTTAGGAGGCTCATTATAAGCCAAAACCTTCCCGTTAAACTTTGCTTTGAGCAAATCGTATATTTCTTTTGTATTCATTGTGTTATGGTGTAGGACTATAGTCCTAACCACTGAAAATCACATTAAAGTTATTCATGTAACGATTTTCTTGCTTTCGCTATAGTTTTCCTCTTGATTACCTGCTGTAATTTTATTAATCCTTCCAAAAGGCTATCCGGCCTGGGAGGGCAACCCGGTATATACACATCCACCGGAACAATTAAATCCACTCCTTGCACCACTGAATATGTATTCTTGCTAATAAAGGGTCCACCGCTACAAGCACAGGTCCCCATGGCGATCACATATTTCGGCTCGGCCATCTGGTCATAGACAAGTTTTAACCGTTCCGCCATCTTATATGTAAGCGTCCCTGAAACTATCATCAAATCCGCTTGGCGCGGAGACGGCCTGAAAGCCTCAGCCCCGAAACGGGCGATATCAAACCGGCTCATCCCGGTTGCCATCATTTCTATAGCACAGCATGCTAGACCAAATGTCACCGGCCAGAGTGAATTACGCCTGCCCCAGTTGATGAAATAATCCGCGCTGGTAACGATAAAATTCTTTTCAAACCTGTTTTCTATTAACCCCATAACTAATCACTGCTATCTTTATTATCCGGCTTTACCCAATCAAGATCGCCATGATACCAGAGATATGCCAATCCGATAAGCAACATCAAAACAAAGACAAACATTTCGATAAAGCCAACCCAACCGAGTAATTTATAAACGACCGCCCAAGGGAAAAGAACGGCGATTTCCACCGCACATATGATGTATATGAGCGCGATGACGTAAAATCTTATATTGAACTGGACCATGACCGGGCCAAGTATGTGTTCACCGCATTCGTAGGTGGATGATTTATTCTGGTTCGGTTTGCGTGGACTGACTATCCACACGAAAACAAGGGTAAAAAAAACGAAACCAATCCCCATAAGGATAAAGACCAGGATGTTAGCAAAATCAAAAAGCACGCTACTTTCCCCCGTCTAAAACAATATTTGATTTTCTAATTGCCGTGACTAATCTATAAACATAGCTTTATCTATTCAAGAAAATAGTATATAAAATTCCGGCAATCAACAAAATTCTTGACACCTTCCATTCAAACTAATATAGTTACGCATTAAACAAAATAATTCCGATAATACTATATAATAATTATGCCTACTTACCAATACGAATGTAAAAAATGCGGACATAGCTTTGAACAGTTCCAGTTAATCAAAGCCGCAACTCTGGAAAAATGCCCGAAATGCGGCTTCAAAGGACTGAAAAGGCTGATTGGTTCGGGCGGCGCCCTTATATTCAAAGGCTCCGGATTTTATATCAACGATTATTGCCGTCCCAAAAGCCAGGGCGCTAAAGCGAAAACACGCTTAAAATCTTCTGAGAATTCTACTAAAAAAGATAGACAAACAAATAATAAAGATTACAATAGTAGCCATAATAAAAAATAATATTACGCCTTCTGGCGAGGAAAGGAGAAAACTATGCGAGAACTACGCGGAGACTGGAGAGATATCTTTAACGGCTTCTCCGTTGCGCTTGACCTGAAAAAATTATTGCTGGGTTTTATCGGGATCGCGCTCACCTGGATAATCGCCGTGGCAGGCCCCTTCTACATGGCCACCATAAAAAACCCGTCGCTTTTGAATGATTTCAAAATGGGCTCTTACGGTTATGCCTGCAAGTTATTCTTTACGGCCTGGCAGACCCTTTCGACAATCGCGCTCTGGAAACTGCTTGTCGCCGTTGCCGCAGTATACCTGATGCTCTTAATCGTATGGGCGTTTTTCGGTGGAGCCATCACACGGATCGCCGCAATCAACCTGGCTAAAGATGAAGGATTGGAACTGGGGAAATCACTTTCTTTCACTACTAAAAAATACGTATCGTTCCTGATGCCTATCATCATCAGCTTCCTGGGATTTCTTTTCTTCTTCTTCTGGAATTTCCTGGGCGGCTTGGTCGGCCGGATTCCTTTTGTCGGCGAAATACTCGTCATGGTCTTTTTACCGCTGGCCATACTTTCAGGATTCATCATGGTATTCATCATTATCGGATTCCTTTTCAGCGCCCATATGTTCTACCCGACCATCGGCGTTGAGGGAAGCGATAGTTTTGATGCCATCTCCAGAAGTTTTTCCTACCTGTACTCCAGGCCATGGCATTATATCTGGTACCAGCTTGTAGCGCTTGTCTACGGAGCTGTCACCACCGCTTTCGTCTGGCTCTTCGGGTATTTCATGATTATCATATCATTATGGGCAGGAGCCGTCGGAATGGGCGCAAAATTCACCGTCATCATGAACAGCATCGGAATCGGCGGGAAATTAGGAGCCCTTAACTGTCCCCTCAGCCATTTCGGGATTTCATTGCCGGTTGCTTGGCTGCCGGATGCTCAAATGAGCACTATCCCGACCACTTACCACATCGCTGCATTTATCCTGATGGTCTGGCTGGTGCTAGTCGTCGGATTTATCCTGGCTTATTCAGTTTCATATTTTTTCTCATCTCAAACCATTATTTATCTCTTGATGCGCAAGAAAGTGGATGAAATCGATGTAAAAGAAGTGTGGGATGAAGAAGAGGAAACCAATGAACTTCCCGCTCCGGAAACAAAACCGGAAGAGAAAAAAGAAGAACCCAAACCTGAGGAGAAAAAATAATGGCATGGATTTGCGCAATATGCGGCAAGAAATCTTCGGTCGGTAATGTTATCACCCGGCGCGGTCTCGCCAAGAAAAAAGGCGGCGTCGGTAAAAAGACCACCGGTATAACCAAAAGGAAATTCCGCCCGAATTTGCAGAGAATCAGGATAATCCTTGACGGTAAAGCCGTCCGGGCAAAAGTCTGCACTGGTTGCATTAAAAAGGGCAAGATAGTAAAACCGGCTTAAGATAGATATTCCGCATATCCATCTTGCAGGTCCATCTGTCCGGGGCTGTCTGGCAGATATATCGTATGCCAAATCATATCCTGTTAATCAATCCGTGGATACACGATTTCTCCGCCTATGATTTATGGCTAAAGCCATTGGGACTGCTTTATATCGGCTCTGCTCTGAAGCGTCATGGGTACAAAATAAGCCTCATAGATTGCCTGGATACACATCTTGAAGAAAAACCATACGGCTGCGGAGAATTTCCGCGCGCTGAAATACCTAAACCGGTTGTCTATAAAAATATTTCCAGGAAATATAAGCGCTACGGCATTACTCCTGAAGAATTCTCCGCAAGGCTCATGTCTCTGGAACAGCCTGCTCTTATCTGCATAACTTCCATCATGACCTATTGGTATCCGGGATTGTTCGAAACTATCCAAAATATCAGGAACGTATTTCCCAAAACGCCCATCGCCCTGGGAGGGATTTACGCGACGCTCTGTTATGAACATGCCGTTAAATATTCCGGCGCTGATTACGTCATTAAAGGCCCGGGAGAACAAACTGTTTTGGAAATAGCGGCTGAATTAACAGGCAAGCCAAATACAACCACTCCGCCAACAGATGATAAACTCCCCTATCCAGCGTATCATTTATATTCAACAAGGCTTAAGTCTATTTCCATGATTACATCACGGGGATGCCCTTTTAAGTGCACCTATTGCGCATCAGGATTGCTCTATCAGGGATTCCATCAGCATAAACCAGAAAAAGTAATACATGAAATAGAATATTATACGATAGGCCTCGGTGTTAAAGACATCGCCTTTTACGATGATGCGCTTCTGATTAATCCGGAAAGGCATATCGAACCGATACTTAACCTGATTATCGCACGGGGCATTAATAAGAAAGTCCGTTTCCACACACCGAACGGATTACATATAAAATATATCACCGAACCGCTCGCCAAAAAACTATATCAGGCGGGGTTTAAAACCATACGCCTCGGTTTCGAAAGCAGCCAGTCACGCTGGCAGGAAAAATCAAGCTATAAAACGACTAACGATGAATTCCGGCAAGCCTTAAGCAACCTGAAAAAAGCCGGATATTCTTCTGATGATATCGGGGTATATGTCATGGTCGGCATGCCCGGCCAAACGCTCAAAGAGATAAACGAGAGCATAGATTTCGTCCACGGCTGCGGCGGACACGTAAAAATAGCCCAGTATACGCCCATCCCAGGGACAAAAGACTTTGAACTGGCTGTTACCGAATACGGGGTTAATCCTAATGAACCTCTGCTTCACAATAAAAGCATCTATCCTTTGAAGCCGCAAAATATATCGTTTAAAGATATGGAATCAATCAAAGACCGGGTAAAACAATTCACACCCTCCTCTATATAGCCAAAATTCCTTGACGAAACAGGCTTTTTAAGGTAAGTTCGTCTCTTTCTGCCGCCCTCGGCTTTATGTCGTGGGCGAGCCTCGCCTCGAAATTATGTCGGGGCGGGATAACCGACACGGGGGCGTAGCTCAAATGGTTAGAGTATCCCGACAGCCGGTCGGGAATATTGGGTAGTTTGAATTCCCTATGTTTTAGCGCAAGGAACAATAAAACATAGGATTAATTATAAGTAATGCCGACACGGGGGCGTAGCTCAAATGGTTAGAGTACCAGACTGTCGATCTGGATGTTGGGGGTTCGAATCCCCTCGCCCTCGCCATTTTCCTTATTTATTGTATAAACCCTGAATGATTCCACTTCTAGCGTATTAAGATTATGAACCCTTTATCCGTTAACTTCGCAGGTCTTAACCTGATAAACCCGTTTCTCCTGGCTTCGGGTCCGGCAACCCGTGATAAAGATTCTATCCGCTCGGCATTCAAAGCTGGCTGGGCAGGTGCGGTAACCAAGACCATTTCCCTAAAACCGCCTGTAAGCCCGACCCCGCGTTTATACCTCTTTGAATCTATTGACAGCCTTATCAATATAGAACTAATCTCGGAATTTACCCATCGCCAGTGGGCTAACTGGATAAAACTCATAAAGAAGGAATTTCCCAAGCAAGCGCTTATTGCCAGTATCATGGGTTCCGTTGAAATGACAGAATGGCAAACCCTGGCGAAAGAGATGGAGAAATCCGGTGCCGACGCCTTGGAACTGAATGTCTCCTGCCCGCACGGGATGCCGGAAAAGGCTATGGGTAGCCTTATCGGTCAGGATAAAACGCTCGTTGCCGAAATAGTCATGTCGGTCAAGGAATGCGTAAAGATTCCGGTCATCGTCAAACTTACTCCTAATGTAACCGACCTCGCAGAAATCGCCCGTTCCTGCGAGATATCCGGCGCGGATGCCCTTTCCGGAATAAACACGGTCAAGGCATTTACCGGAATTGATATCAACACTTTCTCGCCTAAGCTTTCTGTTTACGGGAAATCAGCCTTTGGCGGTTACGGAGGCAAAGCCATTAAACCCATCGCCCTGCGCTGCACAGCGGAAATGGCCCTCTCCACCAAGCTCCCGGTCAGTGCCATCGGCGGGATTTCAACATGGGAAGACGCGGTTGAGTTCATGCTCATCGGCGCTTCCTGCATACAGGTTTGCACCGCCGCCATCGCTTACGGGATTAACATCATAGAAGATTTGAAGGACGGATTAAGCAGCTATCTCAAGAAGCACAAATTCAAATCCATCCGCGACATCATCGGCAAATCAAAGGATAAAATAGTCAGGTTTTCCGAGCTTACCCTGCACCCCAAGCAGGTTTCTGTTATCAATAAATCCAAATGTATTGCCAATTGCCACCAGTGCTATATCGTCTGCCGCGCCGCCGGATTCAACGCCATTACCCTGGACAACGCCCAAAAACCATTTGTCAATATTTCCTTGTGTAAAGGCTGCGGATTGTGTATAAGTGTATGTCACTTTAACGCAATCAGGATAACGCCATGCAAGCGAAAATAATCGGCGGGACAGTCGTTACCTCTGAAAAAGCCTTCCGGGCGGATATTGCCATAGACAAAGGCAAGATAAAGAAAATCGCCCCGGCCATCACCGAAGAAGCGCTGGAAGTAATCGATGCCACGGACCAGTTTATCCTGCCCGGCGGAATAGACGCCCATACGCACTTTGATATGCCTTTCGGCGGGACGGTTACCTCGGACGATTTCTTCACCGGAACGGTCGCCGCGGCCTGCGGCGGCACGACCTCCATCATAGATTTCGCCATACAGGAAAAAGGCAAATCGCTCAAAGACGCACTGGATACTTGGCACCAGAAAGCGGATAATAAAAGCGTGGTGGATTACGGATTCCATATCGCCATCACAGATTTAAACGAAGATACCTGGGATGAACTTCATACGCTTACCACACAGGGCATCTCCTCCATCAAAGTATTCCTGGCGTATAAAAACTCCCTGATGATTAATGACGAAACTGTCTTTAAACTCCTGCAGGAATCAAACAGGCTGGGATTGCTTGTCATGGCGCACTGCGAAAACGGAGATGTCATAGATGTCCTGTCCAAACAGCTTCTGGAACAAGGCAAAACACTGCCGATTTACCACGCGCTGTCACGCCCGGCTGAACTGGAAGACGAGGCAACCAACCGCGCAATCAAGCTGGCCGCGGTCGCCAATGCGCCGCTTTATATCGTGCATTTATCGTCACAGGGAGCGCTGGAAAGCGTCCGACAGGCGCATCTCAATAAACAGCCGGTATACGCGGAGACCTGCCCCCATTACCTGGTGCTTTCCATGGACCAATATAGCAAGCCCGCCTTTGAAGGCGCTAAATACGTGATGTCTCCGCCATTGCGCGGTAAACACCACCAGGCTGCCCTCTGGAAAGGGCTGGCGGAAAAGACATTAAGCACCATCGGTTCAGACCACTGTGCCTTTAACATGAAAGAGCAAAAGGAATTAGGCAAGGACGATTTCTCGAAAATCCCCAACGGCATCCCCGGAGTGGAAACAAGAATTCCTCTCCTTTACAGCGAAGGAGTCACTAAAAACAAGATTAACTTAAACCAGCTGGTGGATATCACCTCAACAATGCCGGCAAAACTCTTCGGCTTATATCCGGCTAAAGGCGAAATCGCCGAGGGAAGCGATGCGGATATCGTAATCATTAATCCTAAAAAGCGGATAGAGCTTACCGTCAATAAACTCCACCAGAATGTTGATTATTGTCCCTATGAAGGAATGACACTAAAGGGAATGATTTATTACGTACTTTTAAGGGGACAAACTATCGTGCGCAAAGGCAGTTTCCTCGGGACCAAAGGCATGGGAGAATTTCTTAAACGAAGGGTTTTTAAACTTTAACACACCCCTGTCCCCCGACGTTACGTCGGGAGACATCCCCTCTTATTAGAGGGGAATTAAAACTCCCCTCTTGAGAGGGGGTAGGGGGTGTGTGATTTTGTTATAGACTATTAAAATATGTTTACAGGAATAATACAAACTATCGGCAAAGTCGCCAATATCAGGAAGACAAAAAGCGACTCCCAGATTGCCATTAACCTGAAAGCCCTATCACGCAAAGTGGCTTTGGGCGATAGCGTCGCTATTAATGGCGTTTGCCTGACCGCCACCAGGAAAACCGGAGAGACCGTATTGTTTGACGCGGTCAAGGAAACCATTTCACACACCAATCTCGGAAAGCTAAAAAGAGGCAACCCGGTAAATATAGAGCTTGCCATCAGGGCAGGAGAGCCGTTCGGAGGACATTTTGTCCAGGGACATGTGGACGGAATAGGCACGATTTCCCGCAAATATAAAGAAGGCAATGGATTTGTTATTGAGATAAAGACCACTCCTCAAATAACAGGACAGATGATAGAAAAAGGCTCGGTGGCGATAGACGGCATTAGTCTCACCATTACCGGAATCGGGAAAGACCGGTTTACCATCGCGATTATTCCGCATACATTAAAGCACACAACCCTGCTCGGGAAACGAATCGGGGAAACGGTCAACCTGGAAACAGATATGCTGGGCAAGTGGCTGAAGAAACTTCTGGACCCCAAGTCCGTGAAAAGCTCTCTAAACCCCATCCCCAGAGAAATCCTCAAACAACTGCTTTAATATTTAACAGGGACTCTTAAGAGACTCTAACGAGACAAAGATTTCAGTCTCTTAAAAATCTCGTCCAAGTCCCTGTTAATAATTTTCCCTAAAATCTCATTTCCCAGTTGACAAAAGCCCTAATATCAGTTATACTTGTAATGTCCACTGAAAATAGAAAGGAGCGCGTATGATGAAAGACTTCCGTGTTGCCCAGGAGTTCTTTGAACTGACCAAAAACTACTGGATAATGACCACTGAGATGCTCATATCATTCCAGGAACAAAACGAAAAGATGTGGAAAACATTGGTGGAACAAGGCTGCGTTAAACACGATGAAGCCAGAGAAATGATGGAAAAATGGTTGACTTGGACCAAGGAGCAAAGGGAGCAGTTTAATAAATTAATGGAAGAAAACTGGAAAAAAGCCGAGAATCTGTTTAATAATAAGAAGAAATAAGACACGGAATTCAAGATATTCAACAGGGACTTGGACGAGACTTGTAACCTAAAAACATAATTTTGTATTCGTGGAATTCGCTCTATTCGTGAAATTCGTGTTTAATCTCCAGCGGTCTTTGAAAATTTATACCGGATAGGGCTATACGGATAGTCTACTGTAACTATCATGGAGCCTCTCCGCAGCTATCATAGAGCCCCTCCGCAGCTACCATGGAGTCTGGGTGCGGCTATGATGAGGTCTCACCACGGCTATCATTGAGCCTGACCACAGCTATCATGGAGCATAGGCGTAGCTATGATGCAGTCTCTCCGCAGCTACCATGGAGTCTCTCCATGGCTATAATAGAGTCTGGGCGTAGCTATGATGGAGTCTGGGCGCGGCTATCATGGAGTCCCTCCGCGGCTATCATGGAGTCTCGCCATGGCTATAGATGTATGGCACTAAGGGAGGGGACGTATGGGACTGGGGTAGTACCACCCCTGATAACGATTCTGAAAAGAATAATAGGCTTTTTTGAGAGTAATTCTCAATATACCGATGATTCGGGCATGTATCAATATATCCCTTTAATGATGGGAAACAAGCTAATTATATGAACCGAGTTGACAAATTATCTAAATTGAGTTGACAAAAACCATTTTCACCACAAAGACGCAGAGCTCACAAAGAGGAAAAACATATGATTTTCTTTGTGTTCTTTGTGCCCTTTGTGGTAAAGAAACAGTTAATGTATGGTAAGAAAACACAAGTTCGCTGAAATTGACCAGAGCGCCATGGGCAGTTTGAGCGCCTATATGAAGAAGATGGCACTGGAAGGAAACATCCGCGCCCGCACACGCGCCCAGGCAGTTTATTTCTCCTATAAATACCTGACCGTTGCCCAGATTGCACAACAAATGAACCGCTCCCCCAACACGGTCTATATGTGGCTGAGAAAATACCGGGAAAAAGGACTTGCCGGTATTATGGATAAAACTCCGCCGACCAAATTAGCCCCGGCGCAGGTGGATGAGATGATGAAGGCAAGCGGCTGGGATAAGGCGCACAAAGACGGCAGGACATACCAGCGCGCCTGGCCATTGCGCAAGATTGCCCAATGGATAAAAGACAGATGGAATATCAAACTCTCCCATGAGGGCGTCAGAAAGATTCTCAAACGAACAAAATAAATGAGGTCATAGATTACACAGATATAGGATTTATTATTGGATTCCTCTGCCCCCTCTGAGTCCCTGCCTCGCCGGCAGGCGGGTCGGTGGGAATTATTTAATTTAGAATCCTCTCCACTATCTCCCCCACTGCCTTCATAAACGGTGAGGTGTCGGCGAGGGCTGATATGGGTTTTCCTTCCAGTTCCAGCTTCTGTAATTCCTTTTCCACCGGCACCAAGCCGATAAGTTCCAATTCAATTCCCTTAACATAAGACTCTAAAAACTCTTTAGACTCCCTAGGCTCTTCAGACTTATTTAATATCAGATATTTCTTCTTAATCCTAAGAAACGTCAGTTTATCAATAAGCTCCTTGATATTCTTCGTCGTGCGCAGTCCTATCCTTGTCGGGTCGCTTACCAGAAGTAATGCGTCAATATCCTGGGTGGTCTTCCTGTTAAGGTGTTCCATCCCGGCTTCGTTATCCAAAACGACATAGGGATAACTTTCCGCCAGTTCCGTAATATAGCCCCGGAGCATATTATTTGCCATGCAATAGCAATCAGGTCCTTCCGGCCTGCCCATGACCAGCAAATCCACTCCTTTTGATTCGACAAGCGTGCGCTGAATCTGGAATTCTAGGTGCGCCGGCTTGGAAACACCCTCAGGCAGATTTCTTAATCCCTTGGTTTCTTCTATAATATCCGCGACGGCACAGGAACATTTAATGCCGAGCCAGTCGCCGAGGGTAGAGTTCGGGTCTGCATCCACGGCGAGGATAGGCCTTTTGCCCTTCCGGCGCATGGATTCGATAATCGCCGCGGCGACGGTTGTTTTGCCCATCCCGCCTTTGCCGGCAACAGCTATTGTAAACATATAAGCCTAAGAGACTAAAAGACTAAGAGTCTAAGAGTTAGAAAACCCTATTTTAGAAATCAGAGAATTAAGCATCTTTCTTATTTCATCAAGCAGTTCAAATCGGCATTTAACTGTCTTTTCATCTAACCACTTCAATCTTAAAACCTTTTCATACCAATCAACACTTTCAGCAGCAGAACCTTTTGCGACACCCAGATGATAAGAATATTCTTTTTTGCCTCTTCTTCCAAAACCTTCAGCGATATTAGCGCTGACAGAACCAACCGCCCTAAGTAATTGGTCCTGGATGACAAAACCGGCTCTTGTCTTGGGAAAGCTCTCTACATCTTTAACAGTTAATATAAATAAATCTATTGCCTTTTGCCAGACTATTAAATCCCTAAAACTTTCTATCGCCATGCTTTTAGCCTCCTAGCCTCTTAGTCTCTTAGCCTCTTAGACTCTGAAACAGCTTAATATCCGTGTGCGGCAGGAACATCGCCGAGATAAACTCCTCATGGAAAATATTGTCGCCGCTTAAATCGACATAAGCCATTTTATCAGCCAGTTCCTCGGCCTTTTCCATACAACTCTTATCCAAGAGAATCATCGAAGCGCCCGCAACCGAGCCGTTCCCGATATACTTGAATTTACTGCGCGTGATATCAGGAAGCATCCCGATGGCAATGCTCTTTTCGATGTCCAGGTGGCTCCCGAAAGCGCCGGCAATATAAAACCTTTTGATATCTTTAAATGTAAGATTCATCTTATTAAGAAGCGTCCGCGCACCCGCATAAACTGCCGCCTTAGAGCGTATGATATTATCTATATCCGGCTGGGTTATCACGATATCGCGCCCGGAGAGCGAATCTTTTGCGGGCACGACGACATATTCCGTCCCTTCATCGCCTTTGCGGATAAACGGCGACTTTATATCAGTGGAGATTTTGCCTGCCTTGTTTATAATCCGCGCCTTCAGCATCTCCGAAATAAGCTCAATCAGGCCTGAGCCGCAAATGCCTTTGGGTTTCCCTTTGCCGATAGTTCTGACTAAAGCTTTGCAACCGGATTTATTTATGGAAACGTCATCAATTGCGCCTTTGACGGCGCGGGTGCCGGATTTGATGCCGCTTCCTTCGAATGCCGGGCCGACTGAACAGGCAACCGATGCCAGCCATTCTTTATTGCCCAAAACCATCTCCCCGTTTGTGCCCATATCCACGTATAAGGCAAGCTCATCTTTTTCCGCCATGCCGCAAGCGACCAGTCCCGCAATAACATCCCCGCCGACATAACTGGAAACATTCGGAACACATGATAACAGCCCTTTCGGATTTATCTTTATGCCAAGCTCCGAGGCGCGGATTGGCTCCACGCGTTTTGACTTGGGCAAATAAGGCTCACGGCGCAGGTATCCGGGATCCTGCTTCATTAATAGATGTATCATCGTGGTATTTCCCGCAACCGTGATTGATTTAATATCATCCGGCTTAATCTTGCTTTCGAAAGCCAGCGCGGTGATTAGATTATTGATATTTCCAATAACCGCCTGGTGGAGTTTCTCCATCCCGCCTTTTTCTCCGGCAAAGATGATGCGGGTGATGATATCATCCCCGTAAGTAATCTGGCGGTTGAAAGCGCCCATGGCACCGAGCGTCTTACCGCTAGATTGGTTTATCAAATAAGCCACCACCGTCGTTGTTCCGATATCCACAGCAAGCCCGTAATCCCCTTTTACGGATGATTTTTGGCAGGATGTCTTCCTGAAAGCCTTGCCTTTAAGAAGCACCTCGCCTTCTTCAGCGCGCGATTCGGGCGGAATCTCTACAACGATGTCTTCAATAACATTACTATAGCAGGCAAGGACGACACCTTCCTTTATTTCTTGAGGAGTAAGAAGCCCGGTCGGTTCAGTCTTAACCTTTCCCGATTTTATAATCACCCGGCACTTGCCGCAAACAACATCTCCCCCGCAGACACCGGTGATATATATGCCTGACTTTTGAGCCGTTTCCAGGATTGTGGAACCGGCTTGGGCAATAACGGTTTTGTTATCAGGGAGAAAGGTTATCTTATAAGTTTTCATTCAATTTAACAACAGGATTAAACGGATTTAACAGATAATGTTCAGTTTATATCAATTATTTCAGGCAGGGTCAATATAAACCTGTTTCACAGGGAAAGCGGGGAGTTTTCGAGCGGCTTGAAGTCCTTGAGATTAAGCACTATTTCGGTCTGGTTATTCCAGAAATTAACTTCAGGCGTATAGACAATCTGGAAAGGCTTGTCGGTAAGTTTTAGGAGTTCCTGCTGGCGCTCGCTCATCCAATAGGCGATGACGCGGACAGAGTTCTTGCCGGAAGAAGCATCAAAATCCCTGACCACAAAGGCGCAGTGGTCATCGTTATTGCCGCACAGGCGCGGCTGGCCGGCAATCCGGACATTGCGGGATAAAAGCACCGGTTCACGATTCCCCTCTCCGAATGGTGCCATCTGTTGGATTAGCTGAACGGTATTCATGGAGAGCTCTTCCAGGTTAACTTCGGCATCGATATCGATAGAGGGAACCAGGTCTTCGGGCGTAAGATTTTCCCGCGCGTAGATATTGATATCATTCCTAAGCACGCCGATATTTTCCGCTTTTATTTCCATGCCGGCGGCGTAGGCATGTCCGCCAAGCGAATCCAGTAATGTGGAACATGTCTGCAAGGCATTATATAAATGAAAGGAATCAATTGACCGGGCAGAGCCTTTTGCCTTTTCGCCTTTCAGGGCTAAGAGGATGACCGGCCGGTGGAATTCATCAGCCAGCTTGGAAGCCACAATCCCTATGACGCCCTCGTGCCAGTCTTTATCCGCCAGGACGATGACATATTCCTTTTCCAAATCTATTTCTTCCGCGATTTTTATCCGGGCTGATTCAATAATCTTTTTCTCAATGCGCTGGCGCTGCTGGTTGGATTTCTCCAGCTCGTCAGCCAGCTCAAGCGCGCGCTCTTTGGAATCCGTCATCAATAATTCCGCGGCGGCCAGAGCGGTTCCCAAGCGGCCGCTGGCATTCAGGCGCGGACCGATGCGGAAACTGATATCGCGCGGAGAAAACAAGTTACGCTTAATGCGGCTTTTTTCTATGAGCGCATCCAGCCAGGGAATGGAAAGGCTTTTTAGGAGCGGCACCCCGTAAGCGGTCAGTATCCGGTTCTCGCTGCTTAACGGAACGACATCGGTAATCGTGCCGACCACGACCAGGGCAATGCTTTCAGCCAGGAATTTCTGGAAGTAGCCTGAGCGCTTTTTATCGTTAGACAGGCGCTGGGTAAAAGCCCAGAGCAGCTTAAACGCCACGCCGACCCCGGAAAGCTCCTTAAACGCGCCCGGGCTTATCTTGGGATTGATAATAACAAACGCCTCGGGCAAAATAAGGCTGCCTGATTTATCGCGCAAGGGCTCGTGATGGTCGGTAATAATAATATCCAGACCAAGCGTTTTGGCATAAGTAACTTCTTCCAAGCCGGTGATGCCGCAATCAACCGTGATAATAAGCTTGGCTCCGCCTTTAGCAAGTTTTTCCAGGGCTTTCTGATTAAGGCTGTAACCTTCCTCAAGGCGATGGGGGATATAGAAATCCACCTCGACCCCGATAAATTTGAACATATTCTTCAGGAGCACGGTTGCGGTGATTCCATCCGTATCGTAATCGCCGTAAATGACGATTTTTTCTTTATCTTTTAACGCCCTATCAATGCGCTCGAGCGCTTTGGTCACGCCGACAATCTCGTTAGGGTCCTGCAAATCATTAAGGCTGGGCTTAAAGAAAGCGCGGGCGCCTTCGGCATCCGTCACCTTGCGGTTGATTAAAAGCTGTGCGACAACCGGAGGGATTCCCAATGCGGCTGTTAAAGTTGCCTGGATGGATTCATCCGCAGGCAGCAAATTCCAATTCATACCAAGCCTTTAGGGTAATTGTAGCAATCTTAATCTAAGTAGGTTAAGTGCGGTAGCGGCCGAGCGCTCCTGAATCATAATGCGCGGGCCGAAAAACCGGTAATGCAATACGCGGTCTGCGGTGCTTCTGGCTCCGGAGTTTATGGCGATATAAACCAGCCCGACCGGTTTTTCCGGCGTGCCGCCATCCGGCCCGGCAATGCCGGTAACTCCAACCCCTAAATTGGATTTAGTCAGGCGTGCGATATTGCGCGCCATCAAGGAAGCCACTTCTTCCGAAACAGCGCCGTAACGGTTAATAATCCGTCTGGGAATAGCCAAGCGGTTTATCTTACTTTCGTTGCTGTAACAAACCATGCCTTCCTTAAACACTTTAGAAACGCCGGAAATCTTGGTCAGCTTGTGGCTCAACAAGCCGCCGGTGCAGGATTCGGCAACCGAAAGCGAACGCCTGCGGTCAATCAGCATCCGGGCAACAACGCCTTCAAGGGTATCTTCATCAATCCCGAAAATCACCTTGCCCAAAACGCCTTTAGTCATGCTGACTGCGCGGTTAAGAAGTTTGGCGGATGCCTCATAAGAGGCAGAACTCTTCACCGGTTTTGAGATAAAAAGGCGCAATGATATCACCCCATTATTCGCCGCGGTCATGCTCGGAACAATCTCTTCCGGCAATTCCAGATTATTAATATGTTCCTGAAGATGAGATTCGGAAATACCAAAGAGTAAAAACTTGTCGGAAAGCAATGTCCTGGCTTTCGGGGAATAAAACGATAATATCCTCGTAAGGTTACGCCGGCACATATCTTTTAATTCCAGAGGCACGCCGGGCAGCGCAATGATTATTTTACCTTTCATTTTGAGCCAGAAACCCGGGGCGGTGCCGACGCAGTTGGGTATCACGCTGGCGCCATCCGGTATTTTAGCCTGTATACGGTTAATCGGCGGAACGGGTATTTTAAGCTTATCAAAAAATGAAGTAACTGTCTTATAAGCAAGCGCGTTAAAGCACAGTTCGCGCTTGGTGGCAAGCGAAACGGCAAAACGGGTCAGGTCGTCGGAAGTGGGGCCTAAGCCGCCTGTAACGATGATTAAATCCGCCCGCTTCAAAGCCGTATGCAATGCGGAAATCAGATGGTCAAGGTTATCCGGCACAGTCGTATGAAAAACCGGTTCATAGCCGATTTCCACCAACCGGTTGGAAAGATAAGCCAAATTGATGTTGGTAATTTCGTCAAAGAACAACTCGGTGCCGGTATTGATTATTTCTGCTTTCATCGGGCTTTCCTTTCTACAACCGATACATTACCTTTGTATAATTTAAGTTTTACCACGCCGTTCATCGGCTGCTGGACATGCTCAAAAAACTGAGCCAGTCCTTTCCTGAGCGCGCTGAACCACAAGCCGTTGTAAACCAACTCGCCGTATTTTTGGGAAAGCGCGGTTTTGAAATGCATAAGTTCCTTGTATAATATCAGCTCTTCCAGCGCCCGGTGCGCGGCATATAAAACAGTGGCGGACGGCTCTTCATGGATTTCGTAAGATTTTTCCCCCGTGATTTTATTTTCTATCATCTCTGTCCGGCCGACAGCATTGCGGCCGGCTATTTTATTAAGCAGGTTAATCATATCCAAAAGCTCGATATTATCGCCATCCAGCGTAACCGGCTCACCGTTGGCAAAACCTATTTCAACCAGCGTGGGTTTATCCGGCGTTTCCGGCAAAGGAGTGGTGATAATATATGTATCTCGCGGAGATTCATGGGCCGAATCCTTAACCGCCTGCAACTGGATATTAACACCCCAAATATTTTCCTCGATATTATAAAACGTATGCCTGACATGGTCGGCAGGAAGTTTGTTTTTCTTGGCATAATCCAGGTCTTCCGCCACGGTTTTTAAGTCTAGTTCTTTCATGGGGGTTAATATTTCGACATCCGGCGCCAGGGCAAAAATAGATTTATTAAACCTTATATGCTCATTGCCGATGGACCGCGCACCGTGCGCGATGACGGAACAATTTTCCTCCTCGGCAACCCGGACGAGTTCCTCGGCTATCAACGGGCGGCTAAGCGCGGAAGAAAGAAAATATCTTGATTCATAGGTGGCATCCGCCTTGATTAAAGGCAGGATAAACTCTTTGGCAAACCGGTTGCGCACATCGCAGATATGGACCGTTGCCGCACCGATACCCAGTGCCTTCTCCCCTTTTGGTTCCAGGTGATATCCCTGCCCCACCTGCGCTAGGACGGGAATAACCTCATATCCCCTTTCCTGCAGCCAGTGGATGCAAATCACCGTATCAATCCCGCCGGAATACGCTAAAACAACCTTCTTACTCATCGCATTTACCTTTTAATTAAATCTTGTATATCATAACAACTTTTAATCAATTGTCCAATTATTATTTCACTTAATCAGCCGTTTTTATAAGAAGCATCCCGATATTCACACCTTATTTTTCCTCTTGATTAGAAATGACAGGAAAATCCCCAATCCGTATAACCCGACAAGAGGCAAAGCCAGAAAAGTCATGGTAAAGGGATCGCTGGTCGGCGTAATAACCGCGGCAAAAATGAATATAAGCACGATGGCTAATCTTAACTTGCGGATGTAAAAACTGGTCGAAGCCAGCCCTATGGCTGAAAAGAAAAGCATGACCACGGGCAATTCAAAACTCACGCCGAAAGCCAATGTAAGGATTACAAACAACGAAAGGTAATCCCCCAGAGTTATCATCATTTTTATATGCTCGCTGCCGCCGTAACCGGCCAGGAATTGGAAAGCAGTTGGGATTAAATAAAAATACCCGAAAAGAACGCCTGTAATAAACAAAACCAACGAAAGCAATAAATACGGCAGGACATATTTCCGCTCGCGCGGGTAGAGTCCCGCACCGATAAAACGCCACGCCTGCCACAACCCAAACGGAGAAGAAAAAACCAAGGCAACGATAAAATTGACCTTAAGAAAGACCAGCATCGTTTCCGGGTATTCAAGCGCGAACAAATCGGCGGGCAATTTAAGCGCACTCATCGCCTCATGATGCGGCCACCAGATTATCTGGAAGATTTGCTCCTGGAAGAAAAATGAGGTAATGAAAAACGCCAGGAAAAATATGCTGAAACAAATAAGACGGGCCCTAAGTTCCCTGAGGTGTTCGCCTAATGTCAGGCGTTTTTCCTGCACTACATCTACCATGTAAGCCCTAAGATACCGTAGAGTTCCTTTTCCCTAATGATTAATGCGCCAAATTGTTTGGATAAATCAAAATTCTTATCCTGGGCATATCCTTCGCCGATTATCAGGTAATTTATTTCAGGAACAATTTCTTCCAACACTGTCCCGCCGAAATCCTGTATTTTCTTGGTTAAATCAGCCTGGGTATACCGCCCAATCGGTTTGCCGGCAAACCCAAAAACCTTTGACTTAGTCCGGCTGTAAATCTGGCTGCTAACCATATCGCCGACTTTCATGGGAACATTGGGATCAAAAGTGCCTTCAATTACCGACGCTTCGCAATAGGTATCGTACGACTTGAAAATCTTTACCTTGCCTTTATTCATATGCATGCCGCCTTTTTCGATATTGAATACATCAAACTCCATTCCGTCGAGCACCGCATTCTTTTTGCCGAGATTAACGTAAACATAACCGTTGGTAAAATCAGAGAAAATGACTTCTCCATCCACCTCAACCGTTTCCCTGTTAAGGCGTATTTTCTGCCTTATTTTATCCAGGCGATCCTGGGCTTCTACCAGCTGCTGGGTAAGCCCGATAATATCCTGTTCTTCCTTCTTTGTATTAAAGCTCAGTTCCTGCGCAATACTCTTGATTTCACGCACACGGCTTTGGAGATCCGACTCTCCCTGGTCTATAATACCCTTAATCCTGTTCAAAGTAGTAATAACCGATTCGATCTGGGCGTTTATTTCAGCGTTTTTGCTTTCCCACAACTGGCTCACTTCCTGGATTACCTGCAGCTTCTGTTTGCGGGCGGAATCTCGTTCGGAAACGGCGCTGGTTTCCTTCGTTTCGTTGTTCTTGACAATCTGCTCAAGTTCGACGATAAGCTTATCGATTGTCAGGTATTTATCCAGGCTCCCCATGGATGATTCTTCTTCCGGCCAGGAATCGTATTTTTCCAGCTTATGATTTTCCTTAAGGTACGCCACCCACCAGTTAAGATGATCCCTTAGCTTGGCTTTATTGGTCCAGCCGCCTTTTATCTTACGCCACTTACCCTCTTCCCGCCAGCCGACCATCCGGGAAAGCAACAATAACATGTTTTCTTCGGTGGAACATTCGGCAACTGAAACCGATTTTTTATTTATTGCCTGTTCAAGCTTCTTTTCGACCTCTTCGCGCTCTTTTATGCCGGAATAAATGACTATCCCGGTAATTATGATAATCAACCCGCAGACAATACTGATGTATAACCCGGTTGCTTCTTTGCGGATTTTCTTTTTTATTACTTTACGCGCCATAATTCATATCTCAATCGCTTAGATAAAACGTCACGCTTTCTTCCGCTTCCTTGTTTTCCAGGTAAGGGATATTCAAGAGCCTCATGGTTTCATAGGTGGGTAATATCTCATAGTTCCGGCCCAGGATTGCAAAATCCGTCATCAAAGAAACCTCTGTTTCCACCACCACACCCAGGCTGTTTAATTTGCGCTTGATTTGCTCCAGGTTATAATGGAACATATCCCGTTCAATACTGCCTATTAATGCGACATAAAGCGTTTTGTTCGGACGGTAGAAAACATTGGTGATATAATCCCCTTCCAGAATCGGATCCAACTCATCTTCTAACTTATTGATGGAAACCTGGCTGTATGTTTCGAAAATCTTTTTAACCTCAACCAACCCTTTCCATTTTCTCTTGCCGTTTTTATCACGCCGGAATACCCTGAATTTCATTCCGAGCTTTAAGTTATCTTTTTCCCCCAGGTTTACGAAAGCGTACCAATCCTTGACCGCCGGGTTAATGATTTTCCCCTGGATTTCAATGATATCACGGTTAACCGCTCCTCTTGAAGAATTGGATTCTATTTCCTGCTTGGTCAACTGTATTTTATATTCTATTTTCCTGCGTTCCTCCTGCAATTCGGCTATTTTCTTGTCACGTACCGCCGTTAATTCGTTTCTTTTACGGTTCAATTCGTCAATCCGGGTGTTATAATTGACGTTTTCATTGGTTTCGATTGCGGAAACCTGATTTTTCTTGGCGGAAATATCATCGATTTCGGATTTTTTATACTCGTCGATTTTATCGCGAGTTTCCGTAAATTTACGGTAACGCGCCTCGGCAGAAACCTTGCCTGATTCGGCCAAATTCACCCCAAGGTAGGATGAAGTCACTTTAATCCCCACTATCCCGATAATATCCTCAAGGGTCGAATCTTCGCCCCCGATTTGCTCCTCACTTGTAATATTGGATTGCAAATTATATAACTTTATTTTATCTTCCAAAAGCTTGCGCACTTTTTCCTTATCCACGACCATACCGTATTGGCTGATTTCGGTAATATAGGGCGACATTTTCAGGATATCTTCCGTATAATTCCCCTTGCGTTTCTCGACGATTTTGGTCTCCGCTTCTTTTTCCTTGATATTTTCTATTATTATCAGGGTGCGCCCGGTTATGATGTAAGAAGTGACGATTCCGATACAAGCAACCATTACCAATATCACCACCACGAAATTGGCGATGCCTGAATTGTCCTTTAGATTTGAATCTCTCATGGCAGCCATATTAAATTTATTATTTAAATTTGTCAATAAAATACTTGACACTGATTTGATTTTAAACTACAGTAACAACGATAAATAAGTCAGGACATCTCTAAAACCTCTTCAGTGGAGATATATATCCTGCATTTAATGGTTAGTTCTTCAGGTAAGTGCGAAAAAAAATAATAATCATAGGGATTTCCGGAGGTATAGGCAGCGGCAAAAGCACGGTCGCCAGATTATTCAAAAAGGCCGGCGCAAAAATAATCGATGCGGATAAAATCGGACATGCCGTTTTGAGTCTCCGCGGGATACAAAAAAAATTAGTTAGTTGTTTCGGCAAAGGAGTAATAAGCAAGTCCAACCGGGTTAACCGCCAGTATCTGGGCAGGCAATGTTTCCTTGACAAGAAAAATATCGCGAACTTAAATAATTTAGTCCACCCGCTTATCCGGAAAGAAATAAAAAAACAGATAAAAGCTTATAAAAAAGGAATGGTCATACTGGATGCGGCGCTTTTAATGGAAAAAGGGCTGTATAAAATATGCGACTACCTTGTTTTTGTAGACGCCCCTTATAAAACACGTTTAAAAAGAGTTGTGATGAGAAATTGGTCGAAATCAGAATTAGCCCGGCGCGAAAAATTCCAGGCTTCCCTTTCAACCAAGAGAAAAAAATCGGGATTCATCATCTACAATCAAGGTGATTTAAACAACACCAAACAACAAGTTTTACAAATTATTAAACAAATATCTGAAAGGAGCTAAACCTATGGTTCCAAGAACCCCGAAAGAAGCCAAAACATCGGAAACCGCCGAAACAAAGTTAAAATCTAAAGCAAAGCCATCAGAAATTAAAGAAATCAAAGAAATTCTCCCTCCCTCTCCCCCGCCGCCTCCTGCGCCAACCGAAGACACCAAGTATGAGGAAATCAAAAAAGGCGAGCTTTACCTGACAAAACTCCAAAGCATGACCATGGAAGAACTGCTTAAAACCGCTAAAAGGGAAAACGTCCCTGAATATAGCGGCCTTAAAAAACAGGAGTTAATATTCAAAATACTCAAGGAAAAAGTCAGCCAGAATGGAATGCTCTACGGGGAAGGTGTGCTGGAAATTCTCCCAGAAGGATTCGGGTTCCTACGCTCACCCAGGTATAATTACCTGCCCAGCCCGGATGATATATATGTATCTCCTTCCCAAATCAGGCGGTTCAACATGAAAACAGGGCTCGTTGTCTCCGGCCAAATCCGGCCTCCCAAAGAAGGCGAAAAATACTTCGCTCTCCTCAAAGTAGAGGCAACCAACTACGAAAATCCGGAAAAACTATTCGAAAAAGTATTCTTTGAAGAGTTAACTCCTCTCCATCCGCACGAGCGCCTGATACTGGAAACCAGGCCGGATGAAATATCCATGCGCATCATGGACTTAATCACGCCCATCGGCAAGGGACAGCGCGGATTAATCGTCGCCGCGCCCAGGACAGGGAAAACCGTGTTCCTGCAGAAAATCGCCAACAGCATCACCACCAACCACCCAGAAGTTTATATGATTGTGTTGCTGATTGACGAACGCCCGGAAGAAGTGACCGATATGGAACGCTCGGTCAAGGGCGAAGTCATCAGCTCCTGCTTTGACGAACCGACCAGCCGCCACCTCCAGGTAGCGGAAATGGTCTCGGAAAAAGCCAAAAGGCTGGTCGAATACGGAAAAGATGTGGTCATACTCCTGGATTCAATTACCCGTCTGGGAAGGGCTTATAACACATTGGCCCCCCACAGTGGCAAGATAATGACCGGCGGTATTGATTCCGGCGCCTTGCAGGGACCCAAAAAATTCTTCGGCGCCGCCCGTAAAATCGAAGAAGGAGGAAGCCTTACCATCCTCGGCACGGCACTGGTTGATACCGGCAGCAAGATGGATGAAGTAATCTTCGAAGAATTCAAAGGCACCGGCAACATGGAAGTCCATCTGGACCGCCCCATGGCAGACCGGCGCATCTTCCCGGCAATCGATATCACCATGTCCGGCACCAGGAAAGAAGAGCTGTTGCTCGATCCGGAAGAACTCCGCAGGGTCTGGATGCTGAGGAAAGGCCTCTTAAGCGAAAAGAAGAATCCCATGGACGCCATGGAATGGCTGATTGAAAATATCAGGAAAACCAAAACCAACGCCGAATTCCTGATGAAATTCAAAGTTTGAAGCTCTTGCAGAGCGAAAAACCCCGTACCCGATAGTGGCGCGTGGGTATAATCAAGAATATAAAAGGAACATATTAATATGAAGCTGAAAGGCACGAAGACGGAAAAGAACGTATTAGCCTCATTTGCCGGAGAATCGCAGGCGCGCAACCGCTACACCTATTTTGCCGGGGTTGCCCGGAAAGAAGGCTATGAACAAATTGCCGCTTTATTCCTGGAAACCGCGGAGAATGAAAAAGAGCATGCCAAGGTATTCTTTAAATTCCTGGAAGGCGGTGATACGGAAATAACCGCGTCTTATCCGGCCGGAGTTATCGGCACGACCAAAGATAATCTCAAAGCCGCGGCAGACGGTGAAAAGATGGAGTGGGGCACGCTCTATCCGGAAGCGGAAAAGATTGCCAAGGAAGAATGCTTCCCGGAAATCGCCCGCGCCTTTAACCAGATTGCCAAGGTGGAAAGCCACCACGAACAGCGTTACCGGACACTCCTTAAAAACGTCACGGACGGCACGGTCTTTAAAAAGGCGAAACCGGTCAAGTGGATATGCCGCAATTGCGGATTCATCCATGAAGGCACGGAAGCCCCGAAAACCTGCCCGGCTTGCAGCCATCCGCAGGCCTATTACGAGGTTTTGAGCGAACAGTATTAAGAAAGAAGGTTAGTATGCCCTACGCAAAGCACTTAAGCGCACTGGAAGTCTTAGGGATTGCCATAATGTCCGAAATAGAAGCCGCCTCTTATTACAAAAAAATAAAGAACGCGATAAAGAATCCGGCTCTAAAAGAAAAACTATCGTTCCTGGTCGGCGAGGAGCAAAAGCACCGCAGGATTCTGGCCGATATTTACCATAAAAAGGCAAATGGGGTAAGGCTTTCCAAGCCGCCGGATTCGCTCGTTCCCAGGCCAATCACCCAGAAAGGCAAAACGACTGTATCGGTCTTGCTAAAATCAGCCATGAAAGCCGAGCTGGACGCGGAAAATTTTTACACCATGCTCATCGGCAAGATGAAAGATCCTCAGGCAAGCATCATTTTAAGGTATATCGCGAAGATGGAAAACAGCCACTATCATATTTTGGAGAACGAGGTGGAAATAATCAGCCGGGCACGCGACTTAAAAGAGATGATGCACCTAACCGACGAAGCAGTCCATCTCGGTCCGTAATAAATCTACTCCTAACTCACCTCAATTGCAAGATACAACAAGTTATTCTCGGTACTAAAGTCAATGCTAACCTTAAAGCCTTTGGTTGAGCATTGATTAACTAATTCATTAATCGCCTTGTTTTCCTGGCGGATGATTTCAGGGCTGTAATTGTATTGCACAATACGCGCTCCGGATTTGGAGATTTGCTGGACGAATTTATTCCTGAATTCACCTGACTTTTCCGGCTTGGTTATTGATACCGGTTTCGTGCCGTAGCAATTATCCTGTTTAGTCATCAGTTTCATCACCGCCGAATCTCCGCTTAACCACCGCGCGGCAAAAGGCCCGGCTCCCCTGATAATATCCTTGTATCCGCTAAAGGGTAAAACTAATTGGCTCTGCCTTAAGGCAACGATATATGCCTTGTCATCAATTGTTTCTATAAAACGGCTTGCCCTTTGCGAGCCTACACGCGCAAATGCCTTCTTGGTTTTCCCCGCGTATTTTCGGTGGCTCTTTTTTATCTCCGTTAGCATCTTATTAATAATCTGCTCATATTTCTTGCCGGTTTTAGTCAGGTAACCCTGATTAAGCAATTCAATAAATTCTTTTATAGTAGACTTGGCAATCTTTTGGGAGTAGTCGCCTATTCCGCTAATCGCCTTTTTAAGGTTGAGGCGCATTTTGGGGGCGGCTTTTTTCATGGAATCGCGCCATTTTTCCAGATATTCCCTGGGCGGTTCTTCCGGAATAAAGACGGCTATCTTGATTTTAGAGAGGATTGGCAGTTCCATATCAGATAATATAGCATAGGGAGCCAAAAACGCCCACGAAAATGAGGCGTTTCCATCCTGTTATTTATATGGCAGTTAGGAACCCCTCCCCCCGCTCTAGGGGTGGGGGGTATCTTACCCCCTACCACCCTGTGGGATACCGGCACGTAGCTTAAGGGATACCGACCCGTAGCTGAAATCTACCCTGAGGCACGCTGAAAGAATACCGATACTATGCCTAAATCTACCCGTCCACACGCTGAAATCCACCCTGAGACACGCTGAAAGAATACCGGCACGTAGCTGAAGAGATTAGGGCACGTATCTGAAAGGATTAGGACACGTATCTGAAAGGATTATGGCACGTATCCGAAAAGAATAGAGAGCGTGGCTTGTATCTACACTGCACCGTTTTCTTTAATTACTCCAACATGAGGCGGTATTTTTGACTGGTCGAAATAGACCTTGTTTTCCCGTTTCAGCCAGCCGGTAGATAAGATAGTTATATACGGCTCGGCTTTTACCTTTTCCGGCAGTTCGGCCAAACTGGTCGGGCCGTGCTCATTGAGGAATCTCCATATCTTTCCGGCGGTATCGCCGATAGCATTGTCAAGGTCAACCTTGCCTCGTTCCTTGTTGGACGCCTGACCGTAAACCAGACCTTTAATAAAGGCTTCGTTACGTTGTTTTACTTCGGGTTTGGAATCGTATTCCCTGGCGCACATGGTGGCATAAGTCGCCCGCCAATTCCTTAAGTCATCCTGGCAATTTTTGCATTTGGCTAAATGATTGAATAGCTCCTCCTGCGGGATATCAATTTTCTCGCCCATGACATAGTTAGTGATGGCTAATTCATACTTCGCGCAGGTATTATTTTTTGTCTTTACCGTCTTCATGTTTTATCCCTTTCAATCTCTTTCTGATATTATAAACTTTCTGTTTAAGAGCGTCAACAGAATATTGTTTGAATCTCTCCTTTTTGACAATATCTATATATTCCACCTTTTGGCTGACTAATTGCATCAGTTCCAGCTCTTCATCGTCCAATTTGGAAGAGGCGTCTTTTAATTGTTCGGCAACATCTTCATAATCCGAGGTGGTCGGCGTGGTTTGTGCATAAAGGACATCCACTAAGTTTGTATCTTCTTTAGTGAAAATCTCCGAGGTGGTTTTCTTTTCCCTGCGGTGCTTCTTATCCGCATTGAGGCAGGCGAAATAGGTGATTTTATAAACCCATTTATTGAATGCTCCGGGTGTTAACTCCGTAAGTTTTTTCTGGTTTAACTCATTCCAGATAGTCATAAGGACTTGCTGGCGGACATCATCTAAGAACGATTTATCTTTAACGAATAGGCTGATACCACAGAGGTAGCCGAGGATGATGGTGGAATAGCGGTTAAGCAGGATTTCCAGCGATGATTTATCTCCTTTGTAGAACGATTCGACTAACTGTTCGTCGGTACGATTATCTTCCATATTCAGTATTCATTAATTCAGTATGGCATACCCGCCTCTAACGGAATTACATTAGCCCATTAGTTTCTAATAGGGCGGTATCGGAAACAATATCTTTGGCCGGACCATCAGCTATAATTTTCCCTTTATTGATAACTATTACCCGTTGGGTAACTCTGGCTATCATCTCCAGATTATGGCTGGCAATTATCCTGGTTTGCTTAAGTCCTTTCAATATCTCTATAAAATCTTTGCGGCTGTGCGGGTCAAGATTGGCGGTCGGTTCGTCAAAGACGATTATTTCAGGCTCCAGCACTAAAATACCCGCCAAGGCTATCTTTTTCTTCTCGCCAAGGCTCATGTGATGCGGCATTTTATCGGCATAAGCGGACATGCCAAACCGATTGAGAATGGCATCTGTCTTTTTCCTGACCTCATTTTCAGGAAGGCCGAGGTTTAATAACCCGAAAGCAATGTCTTCAAACACAGTGGGCATAAAGAGCTGGTCATCCGGGTCCTGGAATACCATGCCGACTTTCCGGCGGATAGCCCGGATATTGCGGTCATCTACCGGTAGGCTGGAGATTGAAATCGTCCCAGTTGTCGGCCGAAGCGTGCCGTTAAGGTGAAGTAAGAGCGTGGATTTGCCCGCACCGTTAGAGCCGATAATGCCGACCGATTCGCCCGCACTTACGGACAGGTTTATCCCGTCCAGTGCCAGATGCCCGTCGGGATATTTGAATACAAGTTCTTTTATGCTTATCATATAAATTACAAATTATAGGTTTCCCATATAATTGTTAATAACGCAACTATTACCGCTGCGAACACGGCGTCGGCGGCGCGGAACTTCAGGTTGTCTATGCGCCTGATAGAGCCGTCAAATCCGCGCGCCAGCATGGAGGCGTAAATACGTTCCGACCGCTCGTAAGACCGGATAAAAAGCAGTCCTATCATATTGCCGATGACCTTTATCTGCCTCAGGAGATAGCCGCCGAACCAGCGGCTCAGCCGCGCGTGCTGCATCCGCTCGGTTTCGTCCAGCAGGACAAAGAGATAGCGATACATAAACGAGACCATGGTTATCAGGACACGCGGGACCCGCAGGTGCGCAAGACCGTGCAGGATATCATTAAACGGCGTAGTCGCCACCAGCAGTGTTATTAGCAAAACCGAAGAGACCGATTTGACCAGGACATTCCAGCAGACCATCAGTCCTTCGTAGGTAACTTGGGCATGGATAAACCAGAGGTCTATCCGAAAGGCGGGTTGGCCCTCCTTGAGGAAAGGCACGAAGATAACAATCATTAGGACAAATGGGATGACCAGCAATGCTCTGCTTATATAAAACCATACCGGAATGCGGCTGAGAATAACCAGCCCCAGAATAAGCAGACCATACTGGCTAAAGGTTATGAACTGCTTGGGCGGCGTCAGGACAACCATTATGACAAACCCGAGAAACACGATTATTTTCGTTCTCGGGTCAAGCCGGTGCAGCAAACTATCCCGTTTGCTATAAGTATCAATCAAATGATATTCCATAATTTATGTAAACGGATTTAGCGATTAGGCCGCTAAACCTGTTTGCTTTTATCTCTCTTGCTAATTACTAGCATCAATAAATAGGTTATCCCGAATACGACTAAGACGCCCAGTCCTCCGGCAATAGCCGTGGCAATTTTCTCGTCGCTCACGCCCGGGAATACGTAATCCGGTATCAAGCCGGTCAGAAAAGAATGGGCTTTTTCTATGAAGCCTTTGTCCTCGCCGACTTTCTCCAATCCGTCCGGAGAAGATGACGCAAACGGCGATAAAAGTATGGCCAGAACCAGCGAAACAATCAATCCTATAACAATTATTTTTTTCATAAGCATTCTCCTATATTATATTTTTGTTAATTCTAAAAGGTCAGGACGGACCGCCAAAATAAGCGTCAGCACCGCAGTGGTTATGAGTGCCTCGCCGATGCCGATAATCATGTGGACTCCGGCCATCGCAGGCAGGGCGATATTTAAGGCAATAGTGCCGGAAAAAGCCAGCTCCAAAGCGCAGGCTCCGGACGCCAAAACGATGGAAGCCCAGCTGGCGACAAACACCCCGATAAGTTTGCCGGGTTTGCCTTTTATGACAGAAGAAAGTAAAAAGTAGATAAGATATCCCGATAACGAACCGACGACGCCCATATTAAATATATTGGCGCCGAGCGCGGTGATGCCGCCGTCGGCAAACATCAGGCACTGGACAACCAGGACAATGGACATTATAAGCGTTCCGGCAAACGGCCCCAGGAGCACGGCGGCCAGAACCGCACCCATAAAATGGCCCGAGGTGCCTCCGGCCACCGGGAAGTTAAGCATCTGGGTGGAAAAGATAAAGGCGGACATAATCCCCATCAGCGGAACGTGCTTTTCCCCGAGTTTTCGGTTGGCGCGGACAACACTCAACGCGACAAAGCCGGCTGACACGGCGCTTAACGATGCCCACGTCTTGGTATCTAAAAATCCATCCGGTATATGCATATTATTCTCCTTTTAAAAGTTTATACTGATTCCGTTAATGACTGCGTAATCACGGTTGCTGTCGTTCAAGCCTAATCTTACGGCAAAGTCCATGGTAACCTTTTGGTTAATGCCCCATGTTATTCCGACCGCCCCCGTGACCGGGTTATCAGAAAAATCTGTTCCCCAATATGGTTCCGAGGTTATTTCACCCAGCAGGGTTAAGTCTTTGCCAATAGCTTGCTGTAACCCGATTCCGAAGAAACCACTGTTGTCATTCCAGATATCAGATTTGGGCAGGTCAATTACATTATATCCGCCGTTTGCGAATAAGGTTAAATCACCGAATGATTTGGTAATAACAAAGAGAAGACCGGCATCGGTTTTACCGGAGCCCAGGCTTTTGGATTCACTTCCACTGGGGGTTTTTAGCGCCAGCTTAACCAGCATGGCCGGGCGCGTGTCGTTTTCAGGCAAAATCAGATATTTAGAACGGAGGGTTATATCGCCTATGCCATAGGTATCCTGGGTCAGATTAACCAACGGTATCTCTATCCCTGCATCTAAATTATCGGATAGTCCATAATTGAAAACATTAGTCACGGTGTAATCCGTATTAGTATTTTCCGGCATGGTAAATTCAAATCCCACTTCCATAGACAACTTATTAATCGGTGTCGTTCCGCAGTCCTCAGTAACTAGCGGCCGGCATGGCAGGGCGTCTGATGCGGTAGCCATCAATATGCAAATTATCATGATAATTCGTTTCATAATTCACACTCCTTATCGTCATGAAACACTTCACAAATAATGAGGTGTGATTGACCAGCCCACCCATCCCGACGAAAGGACAGGCGTCGTCATGGCCGGCCAATCACGTAACACTCATTTAATAATCGTGTTACTATAGCATAAAAAATATATTCTCATCTATGGTATCTTATGTCCGGTGGTCGCCATTGATATGACGCAGTGCTTGACGCCTTTGGTGGCCTTCAGCGCCTGCAACAATTCCTGTGCCTGATTAGGCTTGCCTTTAACCACCACGATTTCCAGGCAGTTATTATGGTCTAAGTGTATATGCTGGGTAGAGACAATGGCATCGTGGAAATCGTGCTGGACGGAAATAAGTTTTGTGACCAGTTCGCGTCGGTGGTGGTCATAGACCAGGGTGATGGTGCCGGCAACCTCTTTGCCCTTAAGCCATTCCCTCTTGACCAGCTGTTCCCGGATTAAACTGCGCAGGCCCTGGGATCGGTTGGTAAAACCGCCTTCCCGGATAAAGCGGTCGAAATCATCCAGCAGGTCTTTTTCCAGCGATACTCCAAATCTAACCAGTTTAGCCATAGAAACCTCCAGTATCACGAATATCTATATCGTAGCACTAATAAATAATAATGTCAAGTATTTTATATGATTTTTATAAGGCGCTATTTTTTTATAACAAGTAATGGGATCATACTATCGATTCTGCGGATATCTCTTGTCATAAATAATTTCAACTATTTCCTGATTTTCTAAAGATTTCTTGTTACTTCAGCCAAATTCCGGACTGTATAAGTGGAGGGAAGGAAGGTGATGATGCCTTCCTGAAGCCTTCCCGCCCAAAAGGGCGAGGTTCGCTATAAGCGACCGGAAAGAATATATGAAAGAATTAAGAAAATGTAAAGAAGACAAATGCGAGAACCCGTTACCAAACGGTAACAATCCCATCAGCTGGACTGCCAGAAACATGGGATATTGCCGGTATTGCTACCTATCTTACTATCCCAAGCGTAAGCGGAGCAATCGGGCACCGTTAAGATGGGGTTCAAGGCCTTTGTTATCAACCAGCCAGCGGAACAAGATGTATAAGGGCGTCTTTGAGAAGACCGGCAGAAGGCTCTGGAGCTATTCTTTCTATAGGGAATGGATGGCAATCTGGGAAGAGAAATTAGCCACTCCGCGCAGGAGCGATATCAGGGAGAGAAAGGAAGGATAAGAACGTGAAACGCATAATAATTATTATAGTTTTAGGGATTTTGGCGATTTGGTTTACCGCATTGGTAACCAGGCCTGCTGAATTGCCTTCAGATGTCCGGATTATACGGGTCTTGCCGACTGCTGACAACCCGTATGAAAAGGAATATAATGAATTACTGAAACCGACCGTTAAGGTTACCACAGGCTTCGGCACGGGTTCGGGCGTTATTATCAATAGCGAGGGGTATGTATTAACTGCGGCTCATGTGGTAGGCAAGGAATCATCTGTAATAATACATGTATACGATTATTATAAATGGACAGAGGAACTATTACCGGCATCTGTAGTAATAACAGATACTACCAGGGATTTAGCGCTTATTAAAATAACCGCCTCCTCCCGCCCCCTTTCTGACTGTGGACGTCTTGCCCCGAAGGACTATAAGCCTTACCTCTTTACGCCTGTATACGTGGTGGGTTGTTCTTTGGGGCTGGCTCCACGGCCATCGGAAGGAATGATTACCGCAATCAATATTGATAGCTGGGAGATTTCTGCCCCGATACTTCCCGGAAATTCAGGAGGCCCAGTGTTCGATAAACGAACTCATGAATTAATAGGGATAGCGGTTTGGGTTCGGCTCTATGGCAACCAGCTTATTACCACAATGGCGGGGATTGTTCCTATTAATCAAATATACGATTTCTTAGATAGCCACAGAGACTCAAAGGACACGGAGAAGATTCTTAATAAGTCTTCTTTCTGTTCTTTGCGCCTTTGCGGTGCAAGCTCGCCTTTGATGAACTGCGATGAGCATAAGTCAAAGGGTGAAACTGCTGATGTGCCGGTGATTGGTGAGCTAGACACTAATCAGAGAGACCGGCTTGTCAGCCTAACCCAAAGAAAGGAGTAACAACATGACAATCGTATCTAAAGTAGACCTGTGGATACCAGCGAACGTGCCCCCTTCCCCGGATATGGAGCAGAAGTGGTCAGACGTTTTGCAGACAGTTGCGTCGCTCATCAATGACCGCCGCAATTCCAAGATACCCGATGAAGCGGCTTTCCAGAACAAGGTTGTGGAAACCTCTAATCAGGCATGGGCAAACGTCTTTAACTCTGCCTATCGTTCCAAGAGCGGTAAGACCTACGACATGATGAAGAACGCGCACGACCAAAACCTTCAGCAGTCGTATAACCAGTGGAACGACAAGCTCAATCGGATGTTCGAGACAGTCGACGGCGTGGTTGCCAAAAGATTCAAGGACGTAGTTTCTTTTGCCAAGAAATTCTGGTCCGAGGCCATCGGCAAAGGCGTCTTAAGGCTGACCGGCGATAAGCGGCGCGATTCCGGCGCGGCTACCATTGCGACCCACTGGCTCATCGGAGAGCCAATGGCCGCGGGTATGTTGCGTCCTCAGGATACCGGCGTAGTCGGTGGACCGTATCGTGTATGCAGAATTGAACTCGTCCAGGCCTTAAAGGCAGCCTTGATGGAAAGGCTCGTCCAAGCGGGCGTGGTGATTTTCAATGCCAATTACTCGATGCCGGTAATCACGGCGGAGAACACGGTTATCAATACCTTGATACAGGGTTTCATTGACCCTGCGTTGGGATTGGAATCGTTTACGCCCGGCGGTGCTTCCCATCTTGACTTTGCCAAGCAGGGAGCACTCCTGAAGATTTCACTCCAGGTATCGCAGGTGTAAGGACAGGCAAAACCCCGGCTTCTTCCGGCCGGGGTGATTGCCTCTTTTTGTATGGTTCTAAATCCAAAGCCGCCTTGAAATTTTGCTTGACATTAAATCAGATTGTTTTTATAATGCGCTATTCTAGTAAATACAGATTACATAAATATAAAGGAGGAAAAATATGGCACCAAAGGCATCAAAACAGCTCCTGGAACTCCTGAACAAAGGCATCGCCCGCGAACTGCAGGTCGCCGTCCAGTATATGTGGCAGCACGTCCAGTGGAGCGGGGTAAAAGGCTACGCCGTAAAAGACGGCCTTAAGGAAATCGCCGTGGCGGAAATGAAACACGCCGAGAAAATCGCCGAGCGTCTCTTCTACCTGGGCGGAACCCCCACCACCAAGCCCGAACCCATCTTTGTCGGCAAGACCCTAAAGGAAATGATTAACCGCGATGTCAAGGATGAAGAAGGCGCCATTGTCCTTTACAATAAAATAATCGCCTTAGCCAAGAAAGAAGGCGATGAAGTGACCAACAGAATCTTCCGCGAAATACTCGAAGATGAGGAAGACCACCACGATACTTTCAGCTCGATTGCTGAAGAGATATAAATCTTTATAGTTAATAAGGAGAGAAATATGACGAATTGCGGATGCGGATGCGGCAAGAAAGCTAAAGCCAAGAAAAAAGGCAAGAAGTAAGTCTCCATCCCGCCCCGGCACGCGCTGGGGCGGGGTAGGAGACCCTAAAACATCGCCTTAGATATCAGAGTGCAACTTTGCGATTAATGAAAATGCGGTCGGACAGTTTCGGATACAGCACACCACTTTTTCATTGTATTGGCGCAATTATTTTGACAAGGTTCGCTTTACCTGCTTATATGCACGATTCCATAAACTATATTAGATTCTCATAGAAAGGAGAGAACTATGGATTGCAATTGCTGCGGGACACCGCAAGACAAGAACAAAAAGGCATGCAAGCCCCCGGCCGGCGCGCCGGCCAAAGCCGCCTCAGACGATTTGATTGAGGCAAACACCATCACATCCATGATGGATGAAAAAAGGAAGTTCGAGCCGCCCAAGTCGGTCTCCGAAAAGGCTTATATCAAGAGCTTCAAGCAATACAAGGAACTATACGATGAATCAATCAACAATCCCGATAAATTCTGGAGCGAACGCGCCAGCGAATTACACTGGTTCAAGAAATGGGATAAAGTCCGCGACAGCAACTTTGCCAAGGCCCAAATCAAGTGGTTCGTCGGCGGCAAAATGAACGCCTCCTACAACTGCCTGGACAGGCATATGGAAACCAAGGCAAAGGATAAAGTCGCCATAATCTGGGAAGCGGACAACGGCGAGACGCGCAAATTCACCTATGCGCAGCTTTACAAACAGGTAAATAAATTCGCCAACGCCCTGAAGAAACTCGGCGCCAAAAAAGGCGACAGGATTACCATATATCTCCCGATGATTCCGGAACTGCCGGTAGCCATGCTTGCCTGCGCGCGCATCGGCGCCATCCACAGCGTGGTATTCGGCGGATTCAGCGCGGAATCCCTGATTGACCGCATCCAGGACTGCAAATCGTCCATGATGATTACATCAGACGGCGGTTTCCGCGGCGGCAAGAATATCCCGATGAAAGAAACCGCGGATAAAGCAATCGAGAAATGCCCCTCAATCAAGAGCGTTGTCGTGGTCAAACACGCCAATGTTAATATTAACATGATATCCGGGCGCGATACCTGGTTCCATGACCTGATGAACGATAAGAGCATCGCTGAAACGTGCAAGCCGGAAGAAATGGACGCGGAAGACCCGCTCTTTATCCTTTACACCAGCGGAAGCACCGGGAAACCCAAAGGCGTCATGCATACGACAGGCGGATACTCGGTTTATACCTATCTCTCATTCAAATGGATATTCGACTGCCACGATGACGATATCTTCTGGTGCACGGCCGATATCGGCTGGGTTACCGGCCATAGCTACATCGTTTACGGGCCGCTGGCCGCGGGCGCGACCGAAGTGATGTTCGAAGGCATACCGACCTATCCGAAAGCCGACCGCTTCTGGGAAGCCGTCGACAAACACAAGGTAAGCATTTTCTACACCGCGCCGACCGCCATCCGCGCGCTAATGGGTTGCGGCGAAGAATGGCCCAATAAGCATTCGCTTAAATCCCTACGCATACTCGGCAGCGTCGGCGAACCGATTAACCCGGAGGCCTGGATATGGTATTACAAGAATATCGGCAAGGAAAAATGCCCGATTCTGGATACCTGGTGGCAGACCGAAACCGGCGGGATACTGATTACCCCGTTCCCGGGCGCCACAGCGGTGAAACCCGGTTCGGCATCAGTCCCGTTCTTCGGAGTCCTTCCAGAAGTCGTCAACGTGGAAGGCAAACCTGTTAAGACCAACGAAGGCGGATACCTCTGCATTAACCAGGACTGGCCCGGAATGATGCGCGGCGTCTACGGCGACCAGAAACGGTTCTTTGATACATACTTCACCAGGTTCCCGGGCAAGTATTTCACGGGAGACGGCGCCCGCAAGGATGAAGACAATTTCTACTGGCTGATGGGACGCGTTGATGACGTCATCAACGTTTCCGGACACCGCATCGGAACGGCCGAAGTGGAAAGCGCCCTGGTTTCCCACCCGAAAGTTGCCGAATCAGCCGTGGTCGGATTTCCCCACGCAATTAAGGGACAGGGCATCTATGCCTATGTCACCCTTAAAGGCGGCAACGCGGGAAGCGACGAGCTGAAAAAAGAGCTCACCGGCCACATCACCAAGGTAATCGGACCGATAGCCAAGCCGGATATCATCCTCTTTGCCCCGGCGCTCCCCAAGACACGCAGCGGCAAGATTATGAGGCGTATCCTTAGGAAGATTGCCGAAGGCGATATGAGCAATATCGGCGATACTTCCACGCTGGCCGATCCGTCGGTCGTGGATAAGATCCTGGTGGATGCCAAGGAAGCAGCTGCAAAATTGGCGAAATAACCTTTAGTTAATACCTATAACCCCGTCCCGACAAGTTGTCGAGACGGGGTTTTTTATTGCCATGGCACATCTATAATCGGGCCAAACGACTGAATTAAGTGTCTTGTCCCAACCAGTTTACCGTCGAGACAGGGTGCACAGGGTATCAAATATACTATGTGTCATTCCGCACTTGATGCGGAATCCAGTCTTTTAATTCCTCTGGATTCCCGCTTTCGCGGGAATGACAGACGAATCCTGTCAAGGTGGGACTGCGACGAGACTGCAGTGAATTACAAGTTAAAAATCTTGAAGTTTCTTTTAATATCTAATACAATCAGCCTCAATATAAATAAGGAGTGAATAATATGACCGAATATAAAAATATCAGGTTCGAGTTTGCCGAAGGAGTCGCGCGGATTATTTTTAACCGTCCGCCCTTAAATATCCTTAATATCGAAATGATGAAGGAAATCAACCAGGCACTGGAAGGACTGGTCGAGGAAAAGGATTTGCGCCTGATAGTATTTTGCGCTGAGCACAAGGCGTTTTCCGCCGGGGTTGACGTGGGCGAGCACATGGGCGACAGCGCCGCCGAGATGATAAAGATATTTCACCAAATCTTCCGCTTTATGGTAAAAATTAATAAGCCGTCGCTTGCCCTCGTTTACGGTTCCTGCCTGGGCGGCGGATGCGAAGTGGCGCTCTTCTGCGATATGATATTAGCCCGCGACGACGCTAAATTCGGGCAGCCGGAAATACAGGTCGGGGTCTTCCCGCCGGTCGCCTGCGTGGCACTGCCCAAGATAATCAATCAGAAAAAAGCCTTGGAACTCCTCTTAACCGGCAGCATCATTTCTGCCGCAGAGGCAGAAAAGCTGGGATTGGTAAATAAGGTCTTCCCGGCAGACCAGTTTGAAGCGGAATCCAATAAGTTGATAGGTAAAGTAGCCTCTTTAAGCGCACCGGTCTTGAAATTCACCCGCAAAGCCGCCATGGGAAGGTCTGACAAGGAATTCCTAAACCATCTGGAGGAAGTGGAAAATATCTACCTTAACTCGCTGATGCTGACCAAAGACGCCAACGAAGGATTAAAAGCGTTTATGGAAAAGC
This sequence comes from Planctomycetota bacterium, assembly GCA_016207825.1. Taxonomy (NCBI): domain Bacteria; kingdom Pseudomonadati; phylum Planctomycetota; species Planctomycetota bacterium. The sequence goes on from JACQZI010000010.1 coordinate 142,043, forward strand.
GGAAGCCCGAATGGAAGAATAGATAAAGCCATCCTGCTAATACAGCCCCACTCTGCTTCCCTCCGCGTAACTCCCTGTAATCGGGATGGGGTGGGGTAAAAGTATTTAACCAAATTAAAATATTTTAGTTGACAAATGAATATAGTTGGATTATACTTGCCATTAATATAAAGCTGAATCCTGATTAATTGAGTTCACATCTTTGCGTATTGCAGCAATCAGGGGAAGTAGTCTATAGCAATATAATATGTAAAAGGAGGATTTATGCTGAGCAAGGTAAAGCAAGCCGGATTAATTGTGCTTTTGGGCTGGATGGTTTTAGGCTTAGGTATTAATGCGGAAGATGTTACATCGGGTTCATCTGCCGGCAATGAAACTACATCTACCTCAAATGAATTAGCCGGATTTTCTCAAGCCGTTCTTAAAGAAGAAATTACCAAGGCATCGGATAATCTTGATTCATCCAATACCCAGCTCCAATTCACAGGGAACAATACCTTGCATGTTAAGGTTGACTCATCCGGGACAGAAAATTTCTCCGAGGCGGGCCAGACTAAAACCTGCAAACATTTTATAACCTGGGACGAAGGTGATTTGTTCGGATATTTTTGTATGGGTTATTTAAAGATAACCTTTGACTCGAACGTTGTGGAAGCGGACCATGTTACATCCGGGGCGTTTTCTACCGGCATATCAAGGAGGGGGACCGGCTGGATAATCGTTGACCCGTGGATGTGGTATTACGAGGGTGTGCCTGCCAGCGACCCGAACCGCTTGGCTTTTAGCATAACATGGAAAAGCAAGCAGGCCGGAACAAGCTCTTTTACTTATAGTATTACAAATAGCAGTGGGACGATAATCAGGAATTATTTCCTCACCGGCACGGTCCATAATATGCAGGCGGTTCCGGCGGTGGTAGATTTCGCACCGCAAATCCAGCCACCCGCCGCGCCGAGTAACCTGGTTGCTACAGCGGTTTCCTCATCGCAAATCAATCTTACCTGGCAGGACAATTCGAATAATGAAGATGGGTATATTATAGAAAGCAAAACCAGTTGCCACGACCCGTTTGTCCAGATTGCGGTTGTAGAATCCAATCCAGAAGCGCCCGCCGTTACTTATTCTCATACGAATCTTTCTCCGGGCACGGTTCATTATTACCGGATTAAGGCTTATAATGTGGCCGGCAATAGCGTACCATCCAATATGGCCGCGGCTGTTACCTTTGCTCATATCCCGACTATAGATGAAACTATTACCGAACTTAATAATGTAAAAGCGGGTATTATCAAGCCGGGGCTTTACCAATCCTTCTCTGACCGTTTAAATGAAGCAAAATCATATCTTATTATAAATGATTATAAATCAGCGCTCGGCCCGCTTAATTCTATCGCCAAGAAATTAGCAGAATTAACGGATGCCGAAATGACCGCTGAAGCGCGGACGGCTTTTGGTTCTTCACTTGCCGCATTGATAGATTATCTGACGCTTCTTTCCGGTTTGCCGACTACGGTTGATTTGTATCTCGTAGAAGGCGGCTGTTCCAATGTGGTGCATATAGAAACTGCTAACGGCATAATCAGCACAACTTTGAGCGGAAGTCTTAAAGTTAGTATTGAACCGACAAGTAATGCGGATATTGCTTCGGTCACTATCATTAGTTCTGCCTACAAAGGAACCCCGATAATAGTAAACGGTACAAACTTCGGGAAACTTGATATTGCTAATAATACCGAAGCCCTTTCAGTTGGTACTCTTAATCTTAAAACCGGCGAAATAGTCATTACGTATAATGTAATAGTAAAGAGTGATTTACTTGTAACAGGTGAGAAAGTGACGATTTCCCTAAAAGGCACATTTTCACCTTTAGGACTGAATAAAGGAATAGCTATATTAATTGGCGAAGGAACGTTGCCTGCGACAGTGCCATTATTAGGCGGGGCGAAATTTAATCTGCTGGCGATGGCTGGAGGGATAGAGGCATTGGTTCTGAAAATAGAACTGGTAACTAAAAATAATGATGGCGAAATCGTGCCTGTTGGAGAATACCTGCCCGTTTCCGACCCTACACCGGAAATAACACTTAACGACGTCCAACTTTCAGATGTATCTATTAATGCTAATGGCATTATTTCACTTATCGTCAGCGGAACGGTTAGAGACCCCTTGGCTGATATTTTGACAAATGGTCAAGGGCGCATCGCTTCTGTTAAAATCTTTGCTAATGGAGAACAAATCGCAATCGCGCAGGTTACCGGGCAATCCGAAGCGCCATCTTATTTCCGCCCCTTTGCGTGGAAGGGAACCTTTACTGCTCAGATTAATTTCCCTGCCGCTAACCCCGATTTAACGGATTCCAATATTATATTCGTAGAAGCGGAGAATATAATAGGTAATGCTGGTTCGGACAGCCTTACCATAATTACCTATCTTGATGAAACTGGACTTAAAGCATCTAACATAACGGCTAATACAGGATCGTTAACAGGAGATTATTATCCCCTTATGGTTGAGATTAGCGGCAATAAACAGGCGGCTTTAAGCGGTAATATCGCAGGGAATTTCTTTAACCAAGATTGGAATATTATTCCTATCAGTTACAGTCCGGAGCATTATTTGTTGGGCAAATATAAAGACGGAAAAGGAAACCAGCAAGTCTTTGTGGTAGTTAAAAAATTACCAGAAGGGGTAGATGTTGCTACGATAAAAACGCCTGTTCAAGTGACCGAAGGGAAAAACAACACTCTTGAAGCAAAGCTTGTTGATAATGAAGGAGACGAAATTGCCAAAGCCGAAGTTTCTGTAATTGAGTTAGAACTTATCATAACACACAAAAGCAAGAGCCAGAATAATTGCCCTAAACTTAATGAAGAATTCCCTGTATATTGCATAGTAAAACTGCGCGAAGGAAAAGATTTCAAGTATTATTATAAGGGAGAGAAGCCAACTGCCGAGGATTTAAAAGATCTGAAATACTGGGATAAAAAAAGCTATATTTATGAGTTTAAAAGTAAGGTAGAAAGCAGAAACATTCAATTGGTGGACAAACTAACCATTCCTATAGATAAGCTTGACGAATATCCTAATAAGATTGAATATAAATGGTTTGAAATATCGGCTTCTAGAGATCCTGATATAAGCAATAAAATACCCTCCGATCCTGAACGCAAAGGACATTCTGGTGTTACTGTTAGGTATGCAGCAAATCCTATTGCTGGCTGGGATAAATGGAAGCATCTTAAGAAATTTACTCAACCTAAAGAGGAGGGGTGCCATTACTATTTTGCGAAAGTTACCTTGTATGACGATAAAAATAAATTAATCATGTACTCTAAAGAATTTCCTGATAATTCGGTTAAATTAACTGGGGCAACAGGAAAACTAGCCGCAATGTATGAAGCCAATGCGCGAATTAAATTTGCCCATAAAGTTTTATGCGGGGGGTATGCGGGCAATGAACGAACCATTTGGGAGTGGGCGCGAACACATTTAGGATTACCCTACGGCTTAGGAGCCAAGGATAAATATGTGAACGAAGATTGTAGTGGATTAGTATGTTCCGCGGGATTACAATCTGGTTTAATTCCCCAAGGGGAAGTGGACATATGGTCTGTAGCGGACATGGTTGATATGGCTAAAGGAATAAAAAAACCAAAGAAAATACTGTATCAAGTGGGCGAGGGAGAAGGAGCAACTACGGAAATCCTCCTTCAAAAACTCAGAGAAATAGATACAGGGGAGAACGGGCCTATTCAACAGGGTGATTTAATTGCCCATGGTAAATCTTGGGCAACACCAAGTAGAGAAGCAAAATATCCTTCGCATATTGTAATAGTTGAAACTATTAAGAGAGATATTTTGGATAGAATAACTGAAATTGTAGTTATAGAATCCGTGGGTTATGACGATATGGATGATGCAGAAGACCGAATTAATCAACAGGCTGTTCAGCTCCCAAAAAACGGGACCGAATGTACTCGTCGTACAGATTACATTGCTACTTACTTAAATCTAAAAGGAAAAACTTTCGAAACGAACAAAGAAAAACCGTATATTGGAAAGTTTTGGGTGCTTAGATTCGGGGAAAAACCGAAGAAAAAATAATATGATAAAACTAGTATTGTTAAGCAGTTTATTATTATGCTTTGGTCTAAGTAGTGGCTGTCTTTCTGTAGAACAAACGAATGAACGCTCCGATTGGGATTTTCAACCAGAAGGCCAAGGAATTAAAGATTTTGATGCGTTTAAAGAAGATCTGATTAGTTTATCAAAGACAAATGCCGCTCCTTTTGGTGATGGTGATGGAGCAATTCGCCGGTTAATATATCTAATGACTTGGAAACAAGCATGCGTATTATATCGTACTGATAAAGATTTTCCTTTCCAAGTATTTCTTCTTTATCTCATAATGAGCAAGCATCAGTTTAATCAGGGCGTTTGGACAACCAAGGATGTTATTGATTTACTTGGCATTCCTGATGGTATTTGGTTCGGAATGCGTTTTCCAGCTATGGACAGGGAGAGTGTGAACAACCAAAAAGATGTTATTAGCTATCTTGAGGCAACAGGGAATATTTTGCAGACCGCTTCTTTGGTTTATACAGGTTGCGGTTCAGTGAGCGATAGTATGTCCGGCTATATTTTGCATTTTGATGAAAAAGGGCACTATTGCGGAATGACCCCCGCAAATTGAATGGGTTAGGAATAGACACGGTGACGCATACCGCCCGGCGAAACCAGCTAAACATTTGACTTCTAAGGTACGGTTTCAATAAGATACCCACTAATAAATTATCCCAATAGAAAAGCTGTTAGGTGTTCAAGGAATTCGGGACTCCTTATTAAAACTTTCCCCTTGACATTTTGGGCTAACATTATTATAGTATCATTGTTTTAAGTGTGGCTACGGGTAGATTTAAGCGCGCGGGAGGGTAGATTCAAGCGCGTGGACGGGTAGATTTAAGCGCACGGGAGGGTAGATTCAAGCACGTGGAAGGGGAGATTTAAGCGCGTGGAAGGGTGGATTTAAGCGCACGGGAGGGTAGATTCAGGCGCGTGGATGGGGAGATTCAAGCGCGTGGAAGGATGGATTCAAGCGCGTGGAGGGGTAGATTCAAGCGCATGGACGGGTAGATTCAAGCACGTAGGAGGGTAGATTTAAGAGCGTGGGAGGTAGGGCACGGGGGTAGGGTGGTATCGGTCTCGCGGCAAGGTTTTTAAAAAGATTTGTCATCTAATGTGCTAATATATAAGGGGTTATAAATATGACAGCGCCAACCGATAAAATTTTATTCAAGGCAATCCTGCGGGCGCCTTTTTTCGACCATGCGCCCGAAGAAGAAGTGGAGAAATGGGCAAAAAACACCATTGATGCCGCCCAAAAAACATACTCCCAAAGCAAAAAAGCCATCCGGACAAAAAAAGACTACGAGGAAAAGATAGCCAAACCAGCCGGGGAGATGATAGATAAATTTATTTCAAAGGGAAAGTATAAAAGCCACGAGCAAATCATGAATAAGTTGAAGGATGGCAAGAATCTGGCGGCGAAAAAGTTTTTCGAGAAACGCAAACGAGCATATGAATCCGGCAAATTCGCCGATGACGTCCAATTCAGCAAGAAATTCTACGCCCAAAAGTGGGTAAAATATAACGGGCCTTTAAGAGGCTACAAAAAAGGCGGAATAAAAGGACTGGGCGCATTGGCCGTGATGGCGTTATCCGCGGATAAAGACTTAAAGCAGTTTTTGAAAAAAGATACGGATAAAATTATTGATGGCGTCCCGTTCTCTATTGCTTTGCCGGATAAGGCCGGCAAGTTCAAGAACGCTTTAAGAAACCAAATCACCCGCTCCGGCAAGTATATTATCATGATGAAGTGTGATGAAAAAATCATGCGGGGCGAAAGTGAAATTGTTAACCAACTGGCAAATAAATATCGGTTACCGGAAATAACCCCATTTGCATCAGGCGGCGCTTCACATATAGATTTTATCGCCATAGAAATACCTAATCCCGCCCCGCTCCACTCCGTTTCGGGGACACCCGATTATAGGAAGTCCTCGAAGGGGGCAAAGCCGGGTGAAATGATAAAACAGCTTGGGCTGGATGTGCAGGTTTCCCATGGGTAATAGCAATCCCTTACGGGATACCTGCTGGTTTATGTATCACCGGCGAGTGATAAGTTAAACGGATAAGGTGACGTGCGAGGCATCCTTCTGCCGTTGTTTAGCGTATTCCTGGTTACGCCATCGCCGGCTCAAGCTCTTTTTCCCTGCCGGCCATCTTGACGGATATTTTTTTGGACACGCCGGATGTTTCAATCGTTACGCCATAGAGGCGATCCATGGTAAGCATGGTCTTCTGGTTGTGCGAAATAACGATAAACTGGGTGGTGGCGATATATTCTTTCAGGAGGCTGATAAACCTGCCGACGTTTGTTTCATCCAGCGCCGCATCGGATTCGTCCATAATGCAGAATGGGCTGGGCCTCAGCTGGAAAATCGCCATCATCAATGCCAGCGCGGTCATGGTCTTTTCTCCGCCGGAAAGCAGCCTTATGGAAGTGGGCTCTTTCCCCGGAGGCTTGGCGATGATATCAACCCCGGCTTCTAAGATATCATCACAGCGCTCAATATCTTCCGGGTTAACCGGCTCAGCAGGCGCCTGGGGAGGTGGAGTAGCGGTATTTTCTGGATTAGCTTCTTTCGGTGCCCCGGTTTGTTCAGCATGCTCATCAACTCCTTCGTTCGCGACGGACTCCGAATATTTAGGAGAGCAAAGAATCAGCTCCGCCCTGCCGCCGCCGAATAACTTGCGGAAAACCGTATTGAAGTTTTCCTGGATTTTATTAAAGACTTCCAGCATTTTTTCCCGGCTTTCCCGGTTCATCCGCCGGATAAGGTCCTGCAAGGATTGCTTGGATTTTACCAGGTCCTGCTCCTGCGTATCGTATAATGCCAGGCGTTCTTCAAGCTCCTTAAGCTGGTCGATGGAGGAAAGGTTCACATCAACCATCGTTCCCATCTTTTCCTTCATCTCGAAAACCTGCCGGTTTATCTCTTCCCAGTTAATCGTCTGGTCATCCGTATAATTCTGATGGAGCTCTTCAATATTATTTCCGGTTTCTTCGGTCACTTTATCCCGGATATTCTGAAGCGTCAGTGAATATTCCCGCTCCTTTAGCCCCAATTCGTTGAGCCTGGCTTCTTTTTCCTGGATTTCGCGGGTGGTTTTATTCTCGTCTGATTTCCGCTCGGCAAGCGACGCTTTTAACTGCCCCATCTGGTTGGTATAATCATCCAGCTTAGCCTGTATCTGGGCTTTCTCGGAATTTAAAGCGTTTAGCTTATTGCCGGATTCAACGCAGGATTCTTCCAGTGCCTTTATTTTGGCTTGGCATTCGGTTATGCCGTCTGATGTATTCTTAAGAGAGGCTTCGGTCTGGGCAACCTGGTTATTCAGCTGTCCGATTGAGGTGTTAAGCGATTCCTGCCGCTCGTTAGTTGAGGAAATATTCACTTTTAATTCCGTTATCGCATGGCTGAAAGTTTTCTTCTTTTCCGTATATTCATTGATGCTGTGCCCCAGGGCATCCATTTCCGCCTGAAGCGTTACCAAATGGGCTTCCATGTCTTTAATAATTTCCGCGGTTGAGGTGGCGCGCTCAGCCAGGTTATTCACCTGCGCGTTGGTTTCATTCAGTTCCAGCTCGTTTATCTCGCGTTCTTTGCCCAGGAGTTCGATTCTCCTCTGGAATTCCTCCTGTGATTTTCTCTTGTCAAGCAGAGCGATTTCATGCTCGTAGATGCTCTGGCGGCATCTCTGCTTTTTGCCTTCCAGCTCGTTTATCTCGCCTGCTTTGCTCGCCTTCTGCTCTTCCAAAAGTATGATATTATCTGAAATGGTCTTGAGCTCGTCTTTTAATGCAGAAAGTTCGGTCTTCCGGGAAAGTATGCTGATGCCGGACTCGACCACTCCGCCGGAAATGATGCCTTCGGCGGTAATCGTCTCCCCTTCCATGGTAACGACCGGCCGGAAAGGCTGGTTATTGCCGGCAATGACGCGCGCGGTATCCAGATTTTCCGCCAGGATATAAGAGCCCAAGAGCCATTCGACGATTGATTCAAACTCTTTTTCCGCCCGCACCACCTGGGAGACCTTGCCCAAAACGCCCGGAAGGCTGGGCAGCGACGGATTAAGGTTAAAATTATTATTTATGGATTCCAACGATATGGTAATGACTTTTTCCTTGCGGTTTTTCTTTACGAAATCGATGATGCGCAGAGAATCGGCCGTGGTCTTTGTGACGATTGCCTGCGTATATTCGCCTAAAGCCGCTTCGATGGCGGTGACGTATTTCGGGTCGACTTTTATGATATCGGCCAATATTCCGCAGGCGGACAAAGTCGGCTCGGCCGCGGCGGATTCCGGAGTAGCGGATTGGTTATTCTTTATCGCCTCCAAAACCGCCTTGACGCCGCTGGTCAAACCCTGGTTATGCCCTTCCAAATCCTCGAGGATTTCCTTGCGGGATAATTTCTTATGCACCTCGGCCTGGTATTGGGCGATATTTTTCTCTATCGATTCGAGGTCATCGCTTAATGATTTTGATAATTGCTCCAGCTGGGCATTTTCGTTCTTCAGGGATTCCTTGTTCGCCTGGACTTCAGAAACTTCTTTGTCAAGAGACGCCATGGTCTCGCTTATCTTATTCAGTTCCGAACCGATTTCTCCCTGGCGGCTTTGGCATTTCTCGCGCCGTTGGGTGAGGTTTTTCAACTCGGCCTGCATGCCTGTCAAATCGTTCTGGTATTGGGCTTTTTTATGGGTGGCGGAAAAGACGTCATTGCGCTTGGATTCCAGGCTTTCATGGACGGTTTTCTCCTCTTTGACTATTTGTTCCAAGAGGTTATTCTGCTCAAGGAGCTGGTTGGAAAGCGCTTCCGCTTCCTGTTTTGCCGTTTCCAGGAGGTGCATCGTTTCGCAGATGGTCTGACGGGTGGCAATCGCCTGCCCTGTTAAGGCGGCCAGCTCTTCCTTGGCGCGGGTTTCCTCTTCCTTGAGCTCTTCACAGCGTTTTGTATTGTGCTCAATCTCGGTCGAAAGGGCTGAAATCTGCGATGATACATTCAACAGGCTTTCCTGCTCAGACTTTATGGTATTTTCAACCGTGATGATATTCTTTTCCAGGTTGATAATTGTTTCCTGCAAAGGGGCAATTTGCACTTTCAGGCTATTTACTTCCCCGGTCAGGCCAGAAATAATCTGGGTAATTTCATTATGCTTGGTCACGACGGTATGATATTGGTGCAGGAATAAAGACGCCTTTTTTCGCTTCATCTCTTCGGCCATTTCCTTGTATTTCTGCGCCTTGGTCGCCATTATTTTAATGGAGCGTATTTCCCGCTTTATTTCCCTCGTGACGTCATTCAGCCTCAATAAATCCTGCTGGGCTTTTTCGAGCTTACCTTCCGCTTCCTTGCGGCGGGCTTTGTATTTGCTTATGCCGGCGGCCTCCTCAAATAATCCGCGGCGTTCCACGGGCGTGGCTTTAAGGACAAAATCAACGCCGCCCTGCTCGATGATAGAGTATGATTCCATGCCGACCCCGGTATCCATGAACAATTCACGGATATCCTTCAAGCGGCAGGTCTGGTTATTGATAAGGTATTCGCTTTCGCCGGAGCGGTAAAGGCGGCGGGTTATCGTTATCTCGTCGTAATCCATGGGCAGGGTTTTATCCGCGTTGGAGAATGAAAGGGAAACTTCGGCCATGCCGGCGGGCGAATTTCCATTGCCGCCGTTAAAGATAACATCCAGCATTTCCTCTCCGCGCATGGATTTGGCGCTCCGGTCGCCCAGCACCCACTTAAAAGAATCGACGATATTGCTCTTTCCGCAGCCGTTGGGGCCGACAACGCCGGTCAAACCGTCTACAAAGGAGAATTCCGTTTGATTGGCGAAAGACTTGAATCCCCGAAGCTGCAACCGACTAAGTTTCATAGATGATTTTATCGGTTGTAAAGAGTGCCATCTTAAGAAAAATCCGTTATAAATATTAAATATTTGAACTTGTTTAATCGCCCTGTTTTGTAAGAGAAGATAAGCGTTTAAAGGTTTAACGCCGCGGGATTTTTACTTTGACAGATTACCGATAAGATGGTATTTATTTTCTTAGTATTTCATAACTTAGGAAACCATAAAATGACTGGATTTAAGATACCGGAAGGATTTGTAACAAGTGAAATCAGCGGCGGCTGGGTTATAACCAAAACGTCCTACCGTGAAGTGCTGGAAAAAGAAGTCATTCCGCTCGTTGATAAAAGCACTCCTATCAGCGGTAAGGGCCGAGGAGGACTGCTCTCCTTTTCCACCGGACATCCGGATATCAAGCAGGTGGTCATCCGGCCATGCCGTCGTGGAGGAACCCTAACCGGACCACTTTTAAAAAGCAGTTACTGGGGAACCAAGCGCGCCATCAGGGAACTCTTTATCAATAACCTCGCCTTTAACAAAGGATTAGCGGTTCCGGAAATGCTGGGTATTATATTAAAACGGCCCCGCTCCACTTCGTTTCGGGAACACCCGATTGATAGTCCAGATAAAATCGGGGTGACGGCAGGAATGGGGCATCGAATGGGCTTTTTCAAGGCATTTGTAATAATGAAAGAAATCAGCGGGGCAATTGAACTGCCTGAATATATAGAAAGCATTAAAACCAGGGATAAAAAGGAATTATCTTTAAGAAAAGCGACTCTCTTTAAATCTGTTCTCGAAAGCCTGCTCAAGTTCCACAACGCGGGGTTTTCCCATCCCGACCTTAATATGAAAAACCTGCTTATTGCGACTGATGAAAAAGGCGGCTTAAAGACATGGATTATCGACCTTGATCGCGTTACCTATCATGAAAAACTCGGCTTAACCAAACGCATAAGAAACCTTGTCAGGCTGGCGCGTTCTATGGTAAAATTGAATATTGACCAGATAATTACCCGGACTGACCGATTATGGATGCTGAAGGGATACCTTAACGCGATCGGAGAAAACAACAAGCGCGCGTTAAAAGAGACAAACTATTTTTGTAATAGTAATATTAATTATCATAAATTTTTATGGAAAATACTGGGGAAATAAAAATGGAACCGCAAAAGATATTGATAAGCCTGCCTAATTGGCTGGGCGATATCGTGATGAGCATCCCAACCATCAAAGGAATGCGGTGGCTCTTTCCGGAAAGCCATCTGGCGGTGTTGGTCCATTCTAATTTCGCCCAGATATTTAAGCATAATCCCGATATCAATGAAATAATCATCCACACGCGCGGCGAGGGATGGAGAAAAATCTTCGGCAGTTTTAAAATGGCAAAAGATGTAAGGAAAAAGCGGTTCGATATGGCGCTGATTCTGCCCCGCTCCTTCAACTCCGCTCTGGTAACCTTCATGAGCAATATCCCGGAACGGATCGGCTATGAAGGTGACTCCCGCGGGCTCTTCCTGACCAAATCACTGCCGCGCAAGGATGACGTTATAAAACAACACCGTGTATATTATTTCCTGAACCTCTTGAATATATTTAACAAACCCGTCCCTTTTTCCGCCCCGCGCCTATACAGCGGCACGGAAGAAGAGCAATGGGCCGACGGCCTATTGAAACGCTTGAATATCCCCTCAAAGGCATTGCTCATCGGATTCAATGCCGGTGCCTCGCACGGGAAAGCGAAATGCTGGCTGCCGGAAAACTATATCGAATTAGCCCTTAAACTGATTAACTTTTACGACGCCTATATTTTACTCCTCGGCGGACCGGCCGAAACAAGGCTGAACTCCCGGATACTTAAAAAAGTTCCTAAGGATAAGGTAATTGATCTGTCGGGGCAGACGGATATTTTACAGCTGGCTTCGCTCCTCAAGCGCTGCCGTTTGCTGGTCACCAACGATACCGGCCCCATGCACATGGCCGCAGCTTTAACCACCCCGGTGGTAGCGATTTTCGGCTCGACCGACCCGGTAACGACCTCGCCTTTTGAACGCAGGCATGCCCTAATTTATAAAAAAGTATCATGCAGTCCATGCCATAAGCGCATCTGCCCGATTGACCATAAATGCATGACGCAAATAACGGCCGGCGAAGTGTTTGAAGCCTGCCAGGCAATGCTAAAAAATTACATATAAAGGAAATAATTATGAATCCGCCTGTTTCAGCCTGTGTCGTATGTTTCAACGAAAAAGACAATATCAAGAAGTGCCTAGAAAGCGTAAAGTGGTGCGATGAAATTATCGTGGTTGATTCCGGCAGCACCGACGGCACGGTGGAAATCTGCCGCCAGTACACGGATAAAGTCCATCATAACAAATGGCCCGGATTCGTCGCACAGAAAAACCATGCACTTGACTTGGCAACTAACGACTGGGTATTATCATTGGATGCCGATGAATACCTTTCCGATGAACTCCAAAGTGAAATCAAATCTATCTGGGAAAAAGGCGAGGTGACAGTCAATGCCGGATTCTATGCGCCAAGGAAAACATTCTATCTGGGCAGGTGGATTCTCCACGGCGGATGGTATCCGGATTACAAACTCAGGCTGTGGAAAAAAAGCCTGGGCAAATGGGATGGGATTGACCCGCATGACCGTGTTGAACTTAAAGAAGGCAAAACCGTAAAACTAAATCATCCGATTATACATAATAATTACATTGACCTTTCCGACCAGCTTGAAACAGTAAACAAATTCTCCTCCACTGCCGCGCAGGCGCTTATCAAGGAAGGCAAATCTTTCTGCCTTATTAATCTTATCTTCCGCCCGCCTGTCAAATTCATAGAAAACTATTTCTTCAAACTCGGCTTAATTGACGGCATGGCCGGCTTGATTATTGCGGTCAACTCGGCGTTTTATGTGTTTAATAAATACGCCAAAATGTGGGAGTTAAAGAAGAAGGATAAATGAAAATCGCGCTAGTAATCTATCACTATTCCGACTCCAAAGGCGGGGTGGAAAGATATGTATCTGATTTAAGCAAAGGATTAATTAAACTAAGGAATGAAGTCCATATCTTTTGCCATACGATTGACGTCCCTGTCCCAAAAGAGATAATCTTCCACCAGGTGCCGATATCCGGTAAGTTCTATTCTCCGTTAAAACTTGCATCTTTTGCCGAGAATTCCGCGCGCCTGCTAAAGAAAGAAAAGTTCGATGTCATCCAAGGATTCGGCAGGACATATTACCAAGATATTCTCCGTTTCGGGAGTGGAATTCACTGGGAATACCTGAAACAAAGGCATCCATCAATGGCTAACCCAATCGGCAGGTTTATACAATTGATTAATCCGCATAACCGGGCGATTATGCACTTGGAAAGGAAATCACTCCTGCCGGGCAACTATAAAAAGGTTATCTGTATTTCCAACCTGGTCAAGCGCGAAATCCAGCGATATTATAATGTGCCGGAATACGATATCACGGTGATTTATAACGGGATAGACCCGGAACGCTTTACGCCGGACAACCGCACCAAATACCGCGATTCAATCCGCAAGGAACTTAATATAACCGAGAAAGACTTAATGGCGCTTTTTGTCGGATCGGGATTCGAGCGCAAGGGATTGCGGTATGCCATAGAAGGAATCGCCAGGGTGGATAAAGAAATCCCGATTAAACTGGTTGTCATCGGGAATGGCGCGACAGGTAAATATAAATTCCTGGCAGATATAAAAGGTATAGGAGACAAAGTCATTTTTGCGGGGACAAAATCAAATATCGAGCAATACTATGCCGCATCGGATATTTTTATATTTCCGAGCCTATACGATGCCTTTGGTACGGCGGTATTGGAAGCAATGGCAAGCGGATTGCCAAGCCTGGTGAGCAATCAATCCGGCGCTTCAGAAGTAGTCTTCCACGGAACCGATTCCTTTATAATAAATCCTCATAAGACTGATGAGCTTACCAAATATCTCACTGACTTATCCAACCCTGCCCGCCGGGAGAATATAGGTAATGCCGCGCGCCAAACAGCGTTAAAGTATTCATTCGTAAACAACCTTAATTCTACTTTGGAAGTTTATAAGAAAATTACATAAAAAATATAAAAGACTATGGTGTGTGTTTAGACATAAGTTTAATTTGCAGCCTAAATATGAATGCTAAAGTAAACAGTAACCAGTGAATAGAGGATTATGAAACTATTAAGACATCTCAATAACTATAAAAAAACCAAAGTGATGGGTTGTTGCTCATTAATCATTGGTGTTTTTTGCTTCTTCATCTTGACCTCTTGTTTCTCAATACAGTATCCGTTAAATTGGCTTAAAGGATTCAACTACCGCGTGCCATTCACCATTACCGAATCAGGCGGCTATACGCTTAAAGATTACCAGATAAAGCTGGAAATCCAGGGGCAGGATGCAAACAAGCCCAACTACATGGATTTCAGCCGCATTAGCCCTAATGGAAACGATGTAAAAATCACCGATAACGAAAACCGACCGATAAATTTCTGGATTCAGTCATGGAATAATGCGACCAAACAAGCGACCATCTGGGTAAAAGTCCCGGAAATATTCTCCTACCGCAAAGCCGTGGTTCATCTTTATTACGCGCCATCGGCCAGCCAGAAACCGGTATCGGATTTCACCAGCACTATGGCAAAGCTTAAAACGGACGACGAAACACGTGGTTTGTGGCACATGGACGAATCCACACGGGATAGTTCCCGCCATAACAACCACGCCAAAGTAACCAAAACCGGGCGATTAGGAAAAGACGGCGGGCAATTTGGCGATGACCATTCAACCAATTTCACTAAAGGCGACGCGCTTACCTTCAACGGGAAAGATGATTTCGTCCAAATACCATTCCGCTCCAGCCTCGATTTCAACGGAACAAGCAAAATATCCATCGAAGCCTGGATAAAACCTGCTACCCTAACAGACTATACACCGGTCATATATAAACCGGGCAGTTACGCGCTCTACATCATGGCGGACGGAAAACTCTGCACCTATATTTACGGGCCCAGGCCGGAGAATTATTATTCGTCGGAAAGCGCCGTCAAGGCAGGCGACTGGTCGCATATCACGCTTACCTATGATAACGAATATTTAAGGTTTTATATTAATGGCAGCCCCGATAACAAAATCGCACTGACGGGTGATTTGATATCCTGCCTGGACAGAATACACGGCGTGGAATACCAGAAATCTGATTTATATTTCGGGATAGACCTGATGCCGCCGGGTCCCAATTATTTTTCCGGGGCGATGGATGAGATACGGATATTGAGCCGGGTGCTTGGCGACGGCGAAATCAAAGCGGATTACCAGCGCAGGCAATATTGCCCGGCAGGTCCGACGATTGAAATCGGGCAGGAAGAAGCAGAAAACTCTAAATCCCAATGACCAAACTCCAAATAAATTCCAATACCCAATTGGAATTTACCCATATTGGATATTATTTGGAATTTGTGATTTGTAGATTGGAATTTTACAGCCATGGAAAACTCAATAAAGCAGTTTCTCGCTTATCTTAACGTTGAATGCGGTTTATCCAACAATACGCTTTCCGCCTACCGCAGTGATCTGGTAAAGTTTACCGAATACCTTAAAGGGCAGGGAATAACGAGCCCATCCGGAATATCTCCCGAAGATATCATGCGTTTCATGGAAGCCTGCAGAAATCGAGGCGCTTCGCATACTTCGCTGGCAAGGTATCTAAGCTCTATCAAGATGCTTTTCAAATTCCTCTCTTCACAGGGCACGATAAAAGGAGATGCGACTATGCTTTTGGATACGCCTAAAATCTGGCACCGGATACCGGATGTCATGTCTTATCCTGTTATCCAAAAACTGCTAGATGCGCCGGATACCAAGAAACCTTTAGGGATACGAGACCGGGCAATCCTGGAAACTATGTATGCCACCGGGATGAGAGTTTCTGAAGTGGTCAATATGAAAACCATTGACTTAAGCCTTGAAGGAGGCTATTTACGCTGCATCGGCAAAGGACAGAAAGAACGCGTCGTGCCAATCGGCGAAGAAGCGATTAAATATGTCAAACTCTACCTTGATAAAGTGAGACCTAATTTAAAGAAAGAAAAACGGCCTTATGAAAACCTGTTTCTGGACAGGATAGGCAAGCCTTTAAGGAGGGAAACAATCTGGAAGATGATTCACCGTTATGGATTACTTGCCGGGATTAAAGAGAAACTGCATCCGCATATCCTGAGGCATTCATTTGCCACCCATTTATTGGAAGGCGGAGCGGATTTGAGATATGTCCAGGAGATGCTGGGACATTCCAATATCGCCACTACCCAGATTTATACCCACGTGGATAAGGAAAGGCTGAAGGCAATCCATAAGAAATTCCATCCGCGGGCTTAAAGAAAAAGCCGGCCTGCAAAAACAGACCGGCTTTCAGTTATTATGATTTTACGGTCAAACAGGTAACAGTCCGGTCAACTCCCGGAACTTTTTGTAGCTGCGTCACGATTGTTTTGCCTAATTCATTGACATCATTCGCCTCAAGGTAAGCAATAACATCATGAAGTCCGGTCACTAAATGCGCCTGTTTTACTCCCTTAACCTTGCGGATATCCTCAACGGCATTCATGCCGTTACCGGATTTAACGTTGATAAACACATATGCGCCTACTCCCATTTTAAGTTCCTCCTTCTTTTAATACAAAACTCGAAACAAAGCATTAAGACACGAAACTATTTTTGCGCTTTCTTGTCAATCAATTTCGTGTCTTCGTGATTTATATCTGGCGGCCGGGATTTGAACCCGGGGCCTTGCGCGAAAAGGGTCTGGGGAAAACACCCAAGAGAGGGGTCTTCTCCAGCATTATTTATTTTCTTTCAACATCTCCTCTCGCAATTTTAACAAGTTAAGCCTAGTCGGGCGGCCGGGATTTGAACCCGGGACCTCTTGCACCCCAAGCAAGCACGCTAAGCCAGGCTGCGCTACCGCCCGACTAGGCTAACTTTCTCATTTTAACCATCCATTAACAAAAAGACCAGCAATATTTCTTTCTGGAAAACCACTATGCCGTAGGGGTTTTCCCGAACCTTTTCCACACTCCCACCAAGCAAGCACTCCCGCCAAGCGGGACAGGCTACACTACCACCCGAGATTTAATTACCATTAACAGAATAGCACGGAATTACCAGGAAGTCTATATTTTTCTTGTTTGAAATTAGTGCTGTTAATGCTTATTTGCGAATTGGCAGATTTCTATCAATACTCTGCTAGAGTCTTTAGGGCTGAAGAAGTTTACGAGATATCCGCCCGCGCCTGTCTTTGGCTCAGGATAAACGAGTTTGTAACCCTTGGAAACCATATCAGCCATGGCGCTTTTGATATCAGCCACCTCGAAACATATATGGTGAATTCCTTCCCCCTTGTTCTGGATGAATTTTGCCACGTTTTCATTTCCTTCCATCGGCTCAATAAGCTCTATGACTGTATTATCCAATGTAAGTTTGGCGGTTTTGACCTTCATTGACAAGACTTCTTCGAAATGAGGTGATAATCCCAATCCATTCTGATAAAAAGGAAGGGTGTTTTCTATTTTCCTTACCGCAACACCGATATGATTAAGTTTTATCATTCCAGAATATGCTATATTTTAATCATCTACCAACGGCCATATCAAATAAGTAAAAATGACATCCGCCGCAAAAATAATGCCACCTATTTTAATTCCCCTGCGAGCGCTTTTACTTGACTCTTCTTCCATTCGATGCCCCTCATAATAACCGATTGCCATATCTCCGACTAACCCAGCGGGAATTCCAATTATGTTTTTACCGCCGTTACTGGATACTGCCACACAACCACTGCAGGCTATGTAAAGGATAAGTATTGTCAATAGCAAAGCTATTTTTATTTTCATTTAGCAGACTCCTTTATACTTATATCGGTTAAAAAATAGAAGCGCCTTTATGTTCTCCGAAAATCTCTCGCAGGGTGCCGCAAATTTCCCCTAAGGTTGCTTCAGCTTTTATCGCTTCTATTATCAAAGGCATCAGATTATCGCTGCCTTTGGCAGAACTTTTCAAAGCGTCTAAATACGATTCTATCTTTTTATTATTCCGCCTCTTTTTATATTGGGCGAGTTTGGTTATTTGCTTCTTCTGCATTGCCTGGTTGACTTTCAGTATTTTCAGGCGTGCTTTCTTATCCGTGGTTTCGTCGGTAAAATCGTTTACCCCAACGACTATCCGTTCGCGGTTTTCCACTTGTTTCTGGTATTGATAAGCGCTTAAGCTGATTTCTTTCTGGTAGAATCCGTTTTCCACCGCCTTAAGCGCACCGCCCATCTCGTCTATCCGCCTGATATATGCTTCACCCTGCTTTGCCAGCTGGCTTGTAAGATGCTCGATATAATACGACCCGCCCAAAGGGTCAACCGCTTTGGTCACACCTGATTCATAAGCCACCAGCTGCTGGGTGCGCAAGGCGATTTTAGCGGATTTTTCCGTGGGAAGCGCCAACGCCTCATCGCGTGAATTGGTATGGAGGCTCTGCGTCCCTCCCAAGACTGCCGCCATCGCCTGAAGCGCGACCCTGGTAACATTATTATCAGGTTGCTGCGCGGTCAAAGAACAACCGGCTGTCTGGGTATGGAACCTCAACATCATCGCCCGCGGGTCTGTGGCGCCGAATCGCTCCTTCATAATCTTTGCCCAAAGACGGCGCGCCGCGCGGAACTTGGCGACTTCTTCCAGCAAATCATTATGCGCATTAAAGAAAAATGACAGGCGATTGCCTATCTGGTTGATATCCAGGCCTCTGCCATTACAAGCTTCGACATAGGCAATGCCGTTAGTTAGGGTAAAAGCAATTTCCTGAATTGCGGTTGCCCCAGCTTCCCGGATATGATAACCGCTGACACTGATATAATTCCAGCGGGGAACGTTCTTCATGCAATATTCTATTGTATCCACAACCAACCTCATGGAAGGACCCGGCGGATAGATATAAGCACCGCGGGCGATATATTCCTTTAAAATATCATTCTGGACCGTGCCGTTAAGGAACTCCGGTTTTATCCCTTTACGCTCGGCCAAGACCAGATACATCCCTAAAATCACCGCGCAGGATGCATTTATGGTCATGGAGACACTGACCTTATCAAGCGGGATATCCGCAAATAGCGTTTCCATATCCTCTAACGAACTTACTGCCACCCCGCATTTGCCAACTTCGCCCAAGCTCATGTCATGGTCTGAATCATATCCATTTTGTGTAGGCAGGTCAAAGGCAACCGAAAGGCCTGTCTGCCCGCCTTTTAGAAGAAATTTATAGCGCTTGTTGGTTTCCTCTGCCGTGCCGAACCCGGCGTATTGGCGCATCGTCCAAAGCTTGCCGGTATACATAGTCGGATGGACACCTCGGGTGAATGGGGATAAACCGGGCGAACCTAAATCGGTTTCCGGAGGCATATCGGACGGCATGTATATATCTTTAACTTCTATTGCGGATAACGTCTTGAATTGCTTCGCGTGCGCGGCCTTTGACGTTATTTTGACTGACATAAATTACTTTGATTTTGCTGGCTTCGCTTTTTGCCACTTCACTTTTGGAGCTTCAGCCCAGATGGATTCCAAATCGTAAAAATCCCTTAACGGCTCCAAAAGCATGTGAATCACGACATCGCCCAAATCAAGAAGCACCCAGGAACCTTCTTCATAACCCTCCCAACCCAACACATTAATGCCTTTTGCCTTGGCGGTTTCCTTTAAATCGCGGACAATCGCCTGGTTTTGCCGGGTGCTTTTACCGGAAAGAATCATGAAGTAATCTGTCAGAAAAGTCTGTTTCCTGACATCAAGAACAACGATATTCCCGGCCTTTTTCTTATCTGCCAATCTTGCAAACTCAACGGCTGTTTCTCGGCTTTTATCTCGTTTTATAATAGAACACCTCTTTAAATCTAACTACTGTTATATATCAAATTATGAATTCATTTACCAGAATTTTTATAGTTAATTTCGACTTTTCTTTAGATTTGACAATCATTCCGGTTTAGAATATACTATTTAATTGAAGATGACTATACTCATCTTTACAGTCATTCCCGCGAAAGCGGGAATCCAGCCATAATCCTGGATGCCTGCTTCCGCAGGCATGACAAACTATGGTGACTTTTAAGCCATAACTAATATATGCCAATGAAACATCCGGCTAAAACAATTTCTGATGCCCTGCGGGAATCCCGCCTGTTTTTAGCAAGGCATAAAATCCCTGACGCCAACCTTGCAACGGAAATAATACTAGCGCATGTGTTAAAATCATACCGGACTTATTTATACCGCAATTTTTACAAACGACTTTCTTTACGGCAATTATCGGTTTATAATAAACTAACTCAACAACATATCAAAGGTAAGCCTATCTCCAGGATAACCGGTAAAAAGGAATTCATGTCGTTGCCTTTCATAATAAACCGCCATGTTTTAAGCCCGCGCCCGGAAACTGAGTTGGTTGCGGAAGAAGCCTTACGCCTAATCCAATCCTACCCTGCCGATAAATTAATTATATTGGATATCGGCACAGGAAGCGGTAATATTGCCGTATCTGTTGCAAAATTATGCCAAAATAGACATTTACATGTTTTCGCCTCTGATACTTCCGCGCAGGCTTTGAAGATTGCACGGCAAAACGCGCGGATAAACGGAGTTGAAAAACTTATAACTTTCTGTAAAGGGGATTTATTCCGTGCCTTTAAGCCATTCCGACTGGGACATAAGGCTGATTTTATCCTGACAAATCCACCTTACATAACACCTTGTGAATATAAAAAACTGCCCAACAGTGTCCTTAAATACGACCCTAAACACGCGCTTTATGCGAAAGATGATGGTTTATATTACCACAAACAAATCATGGAAAAAGCATCTCGATACCTTCGCCAAAATGGTTATTTATTGATGGAAATGGGAATGGGACAGTGCGAAAATCTTAAGAAACTGGCTGCCGAGTCATATAATCCTAATCAAATTAAAATATTGCGCGATTATAACGACATCCCCCGGATGTTATCCATTCGCTATAACTAAGTTCCACCCACAAGATATTGTGTTAGCAGGCTACTAAAACACTTTTAGCTGTATGTTATAAGTTTATTGACAAAACCTGATTTTTTTGTTAAGATAATATGTCTAGAGTGACGATATAAAGCGATAGGCAACTATGATGACGGAAATAGAAAAGTTAGAACAGGAGTATTGCGCCGGTAAGTTCAAAATCCTGGAAAGCGAACTCACTGAATTCATCAAAACCCACAAGGAATCCATAAAACAGCTCAAAGATGACGAACTCGGCAATATCAAAGGAATACAAGCTTCGGACGAGTTGGCAATAAAGTTATTCATCCTAAAAAGCCGTTCAATCAATCCGACCAAGGAAATCAAGATAGAACTGGATGAAATCGAAAAAGAAGTTTGGTACCAGGGTGAAAAACGCCAGGGACAGATTGACCGGAATAAAATCGCCGAGGAGTGGTGCAAGAAACACGCCGCAGGATGGAGAGACAACTGGATATTAGGCGCTCTTCTGGTCTTTGAACGAGATAAACAAAAATTCGTCAATCTGCTTAACAGTTAAGTATCATTTCCTTTTACACGTTCTTTTCACGAAATCTTCGTAATCATAAAGTGTATCTATACCGACATGCCCTTTTTTAAGGACTCCGGTTTTTATCCTGAAACCGTTATCCACGGCGCGCAATTGCTCCAAACGTTCTGTTTTTTCCCTTTCAACTGGTGCTAATTTCGTAAAGAGCAATAGCTTATTACGCTTGTATGCATAAACACCGATATGCCGCTTGATATTTGAACTGCCCGTTTTATCCTTTAGGAGACTTTGTTTTTGCCTGGAAAAATCCAGCGCAAACCCTTTATCATCAATCAGGACTTTTACTTTATTGGGGTCGGCAAGTTCTTTAGCGTTTTTAAAAGGGCATGCCAAGGTTGCCATATCTACTCCCTTACTGTCGGACAGTTTAATGACTAAATCGATTGCCCCCGGGCTTATTTCCGGCTCATCCGCCTGCAGGTTGACGATCACAGAAGCCTTTAATTTCCGTGCAACTTGGGCAATACGATCTGTGCCGGAACGATGCTTGCGTGATGTCATCTTAACCTCGCCTCCAAAGCTCTTAACCGCCTTAAAGATGCGCTTATCATCAGTCGCGATTATAATCCTGCTTACCTTTTTAGCCTTTAATACCTGTTCGTAAGTGTGCTGGACTAGATACTTCCCTGTCTTATCCAGCAACACTTTTGCAGGCAGCCGGATAGAACCGTAACGCGCCGGGATAATCACGATTGCTCTCATAATACTACTTTCTCTCTGTTTGACCCGGAAGGGTCATTTATTCAACAAGCGCACCAATTCATCCTTCATGTCGCTGATTTGTTTCCGATCGGCATGGTCATCTGAAATCAACTCAAGGTATTTATTGATATTATCCAGCGATAATTTATATTCCTTGGTTTTGTAATAAACGATTGCCAGGTTACGATAGGGATCAGGGAATAGGGGAACCAGCTCAATAGCCTTTTGATAATCCGTAATCGCTTTATCCCATTTTTCCTGCCTGGCATACAGAGTCCCGCGGTTACTATAAACTTCAGGGTAGTAAGGGTTCAATTCGCAGCTTTTTGTATAATCATCGATGGATTTATCAATCTCCCCCATTTGATGATAAACAACAGCCCGGTCATAATAAACGCTGGCATTATCCGGCGCGAAAGACAGGGCGGATTTAAAATTATCCAATGCCTTATCCCAAAGCTCTTTCTTGCTGTAAGCGGCGCCGCGGTTATGATAAGCATCCGCATAATCAGGAGCAAGCCTTATTGCTTCGTTAAAATCGCGGATTGCTTCATCCAACCGGTCTAACATCGCCATGGACAACCCGATATTCAAATAAGTGGACGGGCAATTGGGTTCCAGCTTCAGCGCTTTCTGGAAATCATCCAACGCCTTGGAAGCGTCCTTCTTTTCCAGGTAAATTGCGCCCCGGCTTTTATAAGCCTCGTGGTTTTCCGGATCGAGGATCAAAGCCCAGTTGAAATCGGACAGTCCCTCGTCATATTGCTTGCGCTTCAGGTAATATATCCCGCGATTATAGAGGATAAGTCCGATAAACTGTTGTTTGGAAATAAACCGGAATTTTATCTCATCGCCGATCGAATACTTCGGGATATCCTCTCCGATTAAGGACTTCGTTTTTTTGACATACTCCTCTTTCGGAACGTTAACGCCATCCGAAGTGGCTTCGATAAAGTGCGAGATACCATTGCCGTCGGCGTATTGCAAAAATACGTGCCTTGGGATAACCACCGCCTGCATTGATAAATCAAAACGCTCAGCCAGTGCCCAGTAAAGCGTGGATGAACCGAGGCAATTGCCTTTCATGGTATCCAGCACTTTCGGAAGCATAAAGCGCTCAAGCAGCTCATCCTTACCCATGGATTCGGAGACCATCTTTTGCTCCTTGTAAAGATAACGGTTTATAGCCTCGATAACCTTCGCAGGCTCATTAGTCTTACCTAATATTTTTTTTATCTCGTCCGCCATCCAGTCTATTTTACCGAGCTGTTCCTTAACTTTAGTTTCCGGGTAAACGCTTTTGCCAATGATTAGTGCAAACTCAGCCAGGTTTATATCGCGGTCTGAGCGCATGGCATACTTAAATGGCGTTAACGCCTCGATTTCCTCCTTGGAAGCCTCTGCAAAAACAACCTGTGCGGCGACAGCGGCAAATAAAATAACGACTAAACTAAAGCAGAGTCTCTTAATCATTTTTAAGTATACGGCGCGCCGCGTTGAATACATCTTCCACGGTTATCGAAGTCATACATTTTGGATTTGAGCATTTGCGCTTGGGGCAAGGGCTGCATGGCAAGTCCTTACGGACTATGGTAACATTATTGTTCTTGCCCACGGCATAAGGGCCATACAAAACGGGGTCCTTGGGTCCGAATAATGCAATCACCGGCACCCCGATTAGATTGGCTAAATGAAGGGGACCTGTATCGCTCCCGACAAACAAATCCGTCTTCTTCAAAAGAGCGGTAAATTTAGATAATGGTGTTGTTTCATAATTGATTATCGGCTGTTCCTTCATCTTTGAGGCGATAAGTTTAATCAGTCCCTCTTCACCCCGCCCGCCGGTAATGATAAAATTACACTTAAGTTCTTTTATCAAACGGTCCCCTAAAACGGCGTAATTTTCCGGTTGCCACTTTTTATACGCCCCGAAAGCGCTTACGCCCGGATGTGCCACGACTATCGATGCTCCGGCCTTCATATACCGCTTCTTGAATTCACTGAAGTAACGCTCGTCATTCTTTTCAACAGGCAAATTTACTTTATAATCGGATATATCAAACCCAAGCCCTTTCAACAGTAAAAGATTCTTGGCAACGCGGTTGACACGCAGGCTATCCAGATGGACTTTATGGTTGCTAAAAAGATGGTTAAACTCCCTGGTAGCAGGCTTTTCAAAACCTGCTTTTACCTTTGCCCCGGAAAGATAGGAAATAATGCCGCTTTTTAAATTCCCCTGGAAATCCAGCGCGATATCAAACTTTTCTGCCTTAAGTTCCTTGATAAATTCCGGAACGTCTTTGGTCATCTTGAGGAATTTAGCGGGGTTGGTTAAATTTATTTTCCAATCGCGTCGCCGAAATACAAAGACTTTATCAATATCAGGATGCCCTTCCAAAATATCCTTGGCTTTATCTTCCACCACCCAGGCGATAAAGCTCTTTGGAAAATTACGCCGTAAGACCGCCAGTGCCGGGAAGGTATTAATCACGTCACCCAGGGCACTCAAGCGGACAATCAATATGCGTTTAAAATTCAAATCCGTCATATTATCTCTTCAACCCTTGATTTAAATTCACCGTCAGACAGTTTTGTCGTCAGGATGTCTTTCCTTTTTATTTGCTTTATGGAAGCAACCACCTCTTTGGTTTCCGCTTTCATCGTCACCGAATAGCCGCGGCCCAATACTTTTAAGGGGCTTAAGGCATCCAGCTTTCCGGCAAGTTCCTCCATAATCTTTTTGGTATTATCAACAGAGTATTTGGCGGCTTTGCCCAGTCTGGGGAAAAGCTCATCCAATCTCTGCCGGTATTGTTCCAGTTCGTCAAATGGTTTTCTAAAAGCATAACCATCTCGCAATGAATCCAACTTCAATCGCGCCATTTCCGTCCGGCTGCGCAAGGCCTTAACCAAATTACCTGATAAATCCTGAAGTTCATTTAAGACGTCGCTCTTAACCGGAACGGCCAGCTCAGCCGCTTCAGAAGGAGTGGAAGCACGTTTATCCGCTACCAAATCCGCGATTGTTATATCAATCTCATGGCCGACTGCGGAAATAACCGGGATAACGGATTGATAAATCGCGCGCGCTACGGATTCCGAATTAAAGACGGCTAAATCCTCCGTGCTGCCGCCACCCCGGGCTAAAATAAGGACATCCGGAATACCGGATTCATTCATTTCACTAAAGGCATTGACAATTTCCGGCTCGGCCTCTTTTCCCTGAACCTTTACCGGATAAATCAAGACTTTCATTTCCGGAAAGCGCCGTTTAATGATATTCAGCATATCCTGTATCGCCGCGCCGCGCGGGGAAGTGATTATGCCTATGGTATCCGGAAGGAACGGAATCGCCCTTTTTCGCGCTGCATCAAAAAGCTCCTCCTTTTGCAACTTCTCTTTTAACTGGCGCAAGGCTAATTCCTGGCTGCCGATTCCCTTGGGCTCCAGTTTATCCGCCACTATCTGGTATTCACCGCCCTTGTCATAAACGGTCACCCTCCCGAAGATAATGATTTCCATCCCATCATTAAGCTTAAACTTGAGCGTATCCGCGGTGGATTTCCACAGGACGCATTTAATCTGGGCGGAAGCATCCTTGAGTGAGAAATAATGATGCCCGGAAATTGGCACGCGCAGGTTGGAAAGCTCTCCGCAAATCCATACATAACCGACACTCTTTTCAAGACTTATCTTAATCTGGCGGGTAAGTTCACTCACCGACAGAACCTTACGCTTGGAGGGAAATAATCCGAGAATGTTTTCCT
Source organism: Planctomycetota bacterium (assembly GCA_016207825.1). NCBI lineage: Bacteria > Pseudomonadati > Planctomycetota > Planctomycetota bacterium. The sequence goes on from JACQZI010000010.1 coordinate 168,152, forward strand.
GATTATCTTTATTTTCTTTCATTTATCTAATTGAACAACCTTGCGGCTGGATTTTTCGCCCCGGATAATCTTTACATGGTCCTTCTTTATTTTGAAATGAGCGGCGATTGTTTCGATGACGGCTTTATTCGCCTTGCCATCCACCGGAGGAGCTGCTACATAAACCTTGAAAAGCCCCTCTTCTTCTTTTATCTCGTTCTTTTTCGCATTAGCGATGACCTTAAGATTTATTATCATAAACCATAATTCTCTCTATCGCCTTTGCCCGGCCAGTGGAAGAATCTATTGAAACGATTGCCCCGCCTATCCTGACGTCATCTTCCGCCACGTCAAAATGCGTGGGCATCCCGGTAAGAAACGCGGAAAGCACCTTCTCCTTTTTCCGTCCTAAAATGGAATCATAAGGGCCGGTCATGCCGATATCCGTAATATAAGCCGTCCCGTTGGGGAGCACCCCCTCATCCGCAGTTTGAATATGGGTATGGGTGCCGAAAATAAAGCTCACCTTGCCGTCCAAATGCCAGCCAAGCGCTATCTTTTCCGAGGTCGCCTCGGCATGGAAATCTATAATGATGATTTTGGTTTTATCGGAAAGCTCCTTGATTGCCCTATCAACCGCATCGAAAGGCGAATCTATGGGCGGCATAAAAACCCTGCCCTGGAGATTGATTACGCCTATCTTACGCCCTTTTGCATCATCATAGAGATAATGTCCGTGCCCGGCGGATTGGGGCGGGTAATTGGCAGGCCGTAAAAGCCGCGCGTCTTTAGCGATAACCGGGACTATTTCCTTGCGCTTCCAGATATGGTCACCGCTCGTCAGGGCATTCACTCCGTAAGAAATGAGCTCTTCCATAATCTGCGGCGTGACGCCTGACCCGCCGGCGGAATTTTCCGCATTTGCCACGCAGAAATCAATTCTTTGCTTCTCCAGGAACCCCGGCAGTTTTTCCTTCAAAATCTCCCTGCCGGGCTCGCCGACTATATCCCCGATTGCCAATACTTTTATCGTGCTGGACATTTCCGGAACCTTTTACCACGGAGAACACAGAGAAAATCAAACTCTGTGCCCTCTGTGGTTAATTATTTTACCTGGCATATTCGGTAACCCTTGTTTCACGGATGACCGTAACCTTGATTTCTCCCGGGTATTTAAGCTCTTTTTCTATGTCATTGGCGATATTACGCGCCACGATGGTTGCCTGCTTATCATCTATCTTTTCCGCGTTTACGATTACGCGTATCTCACGTCCGGCCTGTATAGCGTAGCTGTTTTCCACTCCGCTATAGGAATTGGAAATATTTTCGAGCCTCTCCAGGCGCTTGACGTAAGTTTCCATGCTTTCGCGCCGCGCTCCGGGGCGGGCGGCGGAAATCGCGTCTGCCGCGCTAACCAAGACCGTATAAATAAACTCCGGGTTTGCGGTATCGTGATGACGCTCTATGGAATCGACCACTTCCGGGCGTTCCTCGAACCTGCGCGCCAGTTCCGCGCCGATAGAAGGATGCGTCCCTTCCATTTCCTGGTCTATGGCTTTCCCTATATCATGGAGCAACCCGCACCGCTTGGCTAAATTGGTGTCCAGCTTCAATTCGGTAGCCATGGCGCTTGCCAGCCAGGCAACTTCAATAGAATGCTCCAACACATTCTGCCCGTAACTGGTGCGGTATTTTAAGCGTCCCAGCAAATTGACCAGTTTCTGATTAAGCCCATGGACATTCAGGTCATAACAAGCCTGCTTACCTGTCTGCATGATAACCGATTCGACCTCTTTCTTGGTCTGCTCGATAATTTCCTCTATCCTGCCCGGATGTATCCTACCATCCAGGACCAGTTTTTCCATGGCGCGGCGCGCAACTTCGCGCCGGACGCCGTCAAAAGCGGAAATGACAATAACACCCGGGGTATCATCGACAATCACGTCAACGCCGGTGACTTTTTCGAAAGTCCTGATATTTCGGCCCTCGCGGCCGATTACCCGGCCTTTCATTTCGTCATTAGGCAAATCCACGGTGGAAACCGTGATTTCTGCCGTATGGTTGGAAGCAATACGCTGGATTGCCAGGGCTATCTGCTTTTTGGCTTCCACTTCCACATTTTCCTTGGTCTGCTCCCTCATTTTATTTATCAGGCTTACCATCTCCGTCTGCATCTCGTTTTCCAAACGGCCCAAAAGCTGCTTGGTCGCTTCTTCCTTATTCAATCCGGAAATGGTATGGACGGTGCGCTTTTCGTTTTCAACCAGCTGGCTTAACTCTACCCTTTTTTCCTCAGCCTCACGGCCTTTCTGTTCGATATTCTTTTCCTGCGCCTCCAGAGATTTCTCCCGGCGCTGGATTAGATCGGCTTTCCTATCCAAGGCATCTTCGTGCTTAAGAAGCCTTCGCTCCTGGTTTTTTATTTCCTGGCGGGTTTCCTGGGTCTCCCTTTCAAAGGATTCCTTTAATTTATAAACCTCTTCTTTAGCCACCAGAAGCTCGGCTTTCTTGAACTTTTCAGCTTCGGCCTTGGCTTCCTCTAAAATGGTGTTTGCCTTGCGGCGGGATACCTGCCGGATTAAGAAGGTAATAATATAAAACCCCAGCGCTCCGGCTAAAACCCCGGCAACGGCAAATATTATCTTTTCCGTTTGCGGATCCATAAACCTTACTCCTTTCTAAGTACAATAAATAAATCATTCCGTTCCCCAAGCTTTTAATTATAGTATCTGAGTGACAATACGGAACGGGAAAGGAATCGGTTTCCTGACGGACTGGCAGACAAAAACGGCGGTGATTATTTAAGAATATTCTTATGAGGAATATCTTCTTTATTCACTGATGAAAGGCATATTTCCCGGGTTAATCGGGATAAATTCCGCCTTAAATCAACTAGGGCAGGCGAAATATTAAATACACGTGTTATTTTCCGCATTAAGAATCTCTTTCATCAAGTAAATCTTGCTAATCACCATAATCTTCGCTTGTTTCCCCTTGAAAACCCTTGTTTGACAGGCCGTTGGACACCCCGGGATAACGGCCGTATATACATAAAGTAATAAGTTTCAACCTGTTTTGTCTTAAAAACCAAACGCATCAGGAAAATCTTTATTCCTTAGGCTGTTCCTCCTCACCTAATATTTTAATATCCTCTTCGCTTTTTATAACGATAGTCCGCTGAGGGTAATTTTTATTCTCTTTCACTTCGCCGTTAACCCCAACCTGTTTGCCGTAATACTTATTAAGATCTACTTTCTTGTCAGGACTGACCAAAAAGTAAATGGTCTCGTCGCCTTTAACCAGGCGGTGCGTTCCGGGCCGGTTCATTATCTTACCCACATAATCAACCGTGCCGGTAGCCACAAAACCTAAAGGCGGTTTCATCTCCTTAACTAATTTCTCCATGACTTCCTTGATTATTTTGCGCCTTTCATCTTCGGCCTTATCATACTCCTCTTCCAATTTAACCAGTGTTTCCTTAACCTGACGAACCACCGCAATACTGGGCTTTATGATATTAATCTGTTCGATTGCTTTTGCGGTAAGTTTTTCATCCGTTGATTTATCCGCCACTTCTTGGTACATGCTCAATGCTTCTTCCAAATTCTGGTCCAGAGGATGCTTGACGCTTTCCTTGGCAAATATCGTATCTGCCTCTTTTAATAATTTTTCCAGCCTATCCCTTTCCTTAATCATTTCTTCGGCTTTGTCCTTGAGTTTTTCGTAATCTTCCTGTTTGCCCCAATACTTGGTGTACTTTTGGCTAACCCAGGCTGTCAGATTTGCGGGCGGGATGATTTTCAGCCAGCCTTCTTCCTCCCCGATAATGGTCACTTCGGCATCTGCTGAAACTTGCCCGATGATATTATTGGCGGTATTTGATGTGCTGGAACGGACGTTTACTTTATTGCCTTTAACCGTTCCCTTGCCGCCTTCTTTACGTTCGATGAATTTAGCGGAAATCCAGCATGAAACTCCCGGAGGGATGATAACTTCCACCCAGCCGAGTTTTTCACCCACGACCTGGAGTTTATCCCCCATTTTTACGACATGGAGGGAGGCAAAATTCGTACCCGGGCCATTCCTCATATTCAGGCTTTTAGCCGTGACCTCACGAACTTCTTTTACCTTAACAACATCCTGTGCATATATGGGCGCCCATAAAAATGCTCCGCAAGAGAGCATCACCGCGATTAAAATGATTCGTTTCACTATACTCCTCCTTTCTTAGGAATTAGTGTGTGACCCCGGCATTCGCCGGGGCAAGTATAATACTATTAATATCGGATTTTCCCCTTCCTGTCAAGAGAAAATTCACACTAAGAAATCTAATGAATCAGGCTTGACGGATTGCGCATAAAAATAAAGAAAAGTGGCGTATTTGCCCGCCTGGCGGCGAGGCAGGAACTACGCCCCAATTCCTTACACTTGAGAAACTTGCACATCCAAGAAGAGTTGCTTGTCTATCTGGATGTAGTCAACGTGGCTCGCTCCGCCCGGAGTAAAGCGATTCAGCTTTATACCCTCGTTTATTAATTCCAAGCAGGCTAATTATCCGAAGTATTGACTGCGGAAAGAATCATATCAATCTGAGCCCAATAAACTTTGGAACGGCTAAAGACTTCGCACCCTCCCAGACAGATGAAAACACCCCCCTCTACCCATCCCCACTATACCCCCAGGGGTATCTCTCTCCGGGGTATCCCGAGCGCGAAAAGGGAGTATCTCGAAATTCTATTTAAGGGGAACAAAAATAGTTATGCCCTCCTTACAGGGTATCACCACCCCCTATACCCACCTACCCTATACCCTCCTCCCTACCCCTATTCGGACCGGTCAAAGCACTTGGAATAGGGGGGTGCGACGGGAAAACGAACATATTGATTAAATCAGGATCGAAATGCAAGGAGCTTTTTAGGTTATTAGTAAATTGATGATTGGGCAGACTCGAAAAAACGCGCCTTGAATATCAGGAAAACAGCGGATTATAAGGGGCGGAGACTTCGGCGACGTCCTTGAACGAAGTGAGAGTGGGAAGTCCATGTCATCACCCAGCCGCTTTGCCCTATCGTAAGTATACTTTATCTTATCCGTGGTGCCGGATTCCGGACCGTCCATATAGATTTGTGTCCCATCCTCCTTATAGCCGTAGACGATCTTTCCCAATCTGTAATATATTGATTCTAGCACAGATTCGCGGTTTCTTCACTTCACCTGCATTCGTGGTCCTTCGGCTCGAGGTCACTTGTCCGTCGCAGGTACAAACCTGCTTACTTCTTGAAAGATGCCTGCTGTTGCTTGGAATATTCCTGTATCTTCACCTCTATATCAGCAGGATTCTGGGAGGCGTCTTTCATCACCTGGTATGTTATTTTCTTCTTTTTATACAGGTCAAAGAGGAAGTCGTCCAACAGAACCATTCCCTGGTTTCTGCCGGTCTGGATGGCGGAAACGATTTTATGCGTCTGGTTTTCGCGTATCAAATGTTCTATCGCAGAAGTGGATAACATTATTTCAAAAGCGGCTATAACGCCCGGCTCATCAGCCCTAGGCAACAAAACCTGCGAAATTACCGCTATCAAAGAAGAAGCCAACTGAGCTCGGATTTGCTCTTGCTGTTCCTGCGGGAAGGCGTCTATCACACGATTGACAGTCCGCGCCGCGCCGGTAGTGTGCAGCGTCCCGAAAACCAAGTGTCCCGTTTCCGCGGCGGTAATGGCAGTCTGGATTGTTTCCAAATCCCTCATTTCCCCCACCAGTATAACGTCCGGGTCCATGCGCAACGCTTTAGTGATGGCTTCAGCAAAAGAGCCGATATCCGTGTATACTTCGCGCTGGGTAATAATGGATTTTTTATGCTCGTGGTAATATTCTATCGGGTCTTCAATCGTCACAATATGGCAATCGAATTCTACATTAATATAGTTTATCATGGCGGCAAGCGAAGTGGTCTTGCCGCTTCCTGTCGGACCGGTCACCAGGATAAGCCCCCTGGGACGCGACATCAATTCCTTAATCGTATCCACCGGCAAACCGACCTCATCCAGGCTCCTTATTTTGGAAGGAATGAGCCTTAAGACGATTCCGATATTTCCTTTCTGCTTAAAAACGCTCACGCGGAAGCGGGCTTTTTTCTCGAAAGCGAAGCCGAGGTCGCATCCGCCTTTTGACTGCACTTCCTGCTGCTTGCTTTCCGAGGTTATCGCCTTCATATAAGCGGTGGTATCGTCATTGGTCAGTTCCGGGATATTCAATTTGCGCAAACTGCCGTGCAGGCGTATAATCGGAGGGTTGCCTACGGTTAAATGCAAATCAGATGCGTTTTTATCAACGACCAATTGCAGAAGTTTATTAAGTTCTACTGCCATCTTATTTTCCCTTTATATAAGAACAGAAAACACAAACAATGGGGTTTAACCGGTTAAGCCATCAATACGCGATATCTTCGCGTTTGGTCATGAGAAGCACTTCTTCCACGGTGGTAATGCCATCCAAAACCTTGCGGACGCCGTCATGGAGCAAGTTGACCATTCCGTTCATAATCGCCTGTTCCCTTAATTTCAGGGTGGATTCTTTTTGGAAAGTCATTTCCCTTATGGTAGAGTTCATTTCCATCAATTCAAAAAGTCCCTTTCGCCCTTTGTATCCGGAATCCTTGCACTCCTTGCAGCCAATTGCCTGATAAATCGTCTTGCCGGCGATATCTTTTTCCGAAAGCCCCAAAGCAGCCAATTCTTCCTGGGTCGGCTGGTAAGGCTGTTTGCATTTAGGGCAAAGCACCCTGACCAGGCGCTGGGCCAATATCGCCTGTATAGATGTCGAAACAAGGAAAGGCTTGACACCCATATCAAGAAGCCTGGTAAGCGATGAAGGTGCGTCATTCGTATGCAGGGTGGAAAACACCAAATGGCCGGTAAGGGCCGCCTGTATGGCGATTTCCGCGGTTTCTAGGTCGCGGATTTCGCCGACCAGTATGATATTCGGCGCCTGCCTTAACATCGCCCTGATAATAGAGGCAAAGGTAAAACCTATATCCGTTTTTACACGGCACTGGTTGATTCCGGGAAGCACGTATTCCACCGGATCTTCCGCGGTGATTATTTTTACATTGGGTTTGTTTAACTCTTTAAGGGCGGCGTAAAGAGTGGTGGTCTTGCCGCTTCCTGTAGGGCCGGTCACCAGGAAAATGCCATTGGGCTTTTTAATAATACTCCGGAATTTCTGGTAATCTTCCGAATGGAATCCCAATTCTTCCAAAGTGACCAGAGCCTCTTTTTCCAGGAGCCTCATGACGATACTTTCGCCGTGGGAAGAGGGCAAGGCAGAAACGCGGATATCAAAATTCTTGCCGTTTAAAATCAGCGGAATCCTTCCGTCCTGGGGCTTCCTTTTTTCCGCGATATCCATTCCGGACATAAGTTTAACGCGCGAAAGCAAAGAACCCTGCAAACGCTTCGGTGGTGATTCTATCGGGACGCACATGCCGTCAATGCGGTAGCGAATCCTTAATTCTTTTTCCATCGGCTCGATATGAATATCGCTTACCCTGTTTTTCACCGCGTCAGCCAGTATCATCTGGACGAGCTTGATAATCGGTGCGTCATCGCCGGCCTCCTCATCCTCATCGGTTTTCCTGACAGAGACATCGCCTTCATCGGCGCCTCCGATAATGCCGTCCAATTCCGAGCCGACCGAACCGTAATATTTGGTCACCGCCCCGAAAAACTCTTCCGGGGTAGTCAGGACGCATTCCAAGTCCGCATTAAGTAAAAACCTGAGGTTATCCAGGACAAAAACATCAAGCGGCTCTATCGAGGCAATCGTCAGGGTGCGATCTTTTTTGGTCACCGGAATAATCTTATGTTCCATCGCAATATTCTTAGGAACAGTCTGGATGATTTCCTCCTTGATTCCACCGGTCGACAGGCGGACGAATCTAAGGTTATGCTGAACGGCCAAGGCGGAAGTAACCTGATTCTGGTTAGCCCAGCCTTTTTCGATGAGTATCTCGCCGATGCGCTTAACCGGTGTTTTCGCATCGCCTTTTTCCGAAGCGGCTTTTTCGGACATTTCCTGCTGTATTTTTAAAGCCTCTTTGACTTGTTCCGCAGTAACTACTTTTCTTTCCTTTAGTATCTCGCCGATTAATTTACGCTTCATAATAACTAAATATTATAAAATAAAACCAGTTTGTCAAGTCAATCCAGACTATTTTGCCTGCACAGGCGTTTGCCCGGATGACTTGGTATCGTAATATTCCTTGAAAGCCTCAAATGCCTTATCATCATAGAGGACGAAATAAACTGTTTCGAGGAGGGGATACTGCTTAACGAAGGATTCGGCAGTATCTATCATAATTTGGGCACAACGGGTAATGGGAAATCCGGCAACGCCCGTCCCAATCGCAGGGAAAGCGATTGACTTGATATTATTTTCTTTAGCCCTCATGAAGCTGTTATAAGTCGAGCTTTTAACGGAATCTGCCGTAGCCCATCCGCCCAATGCCATACTGGCGGCGTGGATGACATATTTGGCTTTAAGAGTCCCGCCCGTGGTAATTGCTGCTTCGCCTATCTGGATAGGAGCCTTGGTATTGCATTCAGCCTGTATTTTCGGACCTCCTTTTTGGCGTATGGCACCGGCAACGCCTCCGCCGAGAATCAAATCGTTATTAGCAGCATTGACGATGGCATCCACGGACATCTCGGTAATATCGCTTTTTACTATCTTTATCTTATCCATTATTTCTTAAATTAGGTGAGATTTTGCTCAAAGTTTCCTTTTCTTCAGGTGTTAAGTTTTTAAACACGGCGCTTTGTTTGGCAATCTTTTCCCGCCGGACGATTTCCCTGAAAGTGAGCTTAATATACCGCGCGCCCAGTTCGGAAATATTTAATTCTACAGGATAAAGCCTTAAAAGCGGGACTAAAGCGCGCTGGTCGCCCACTTTCCTGAGCGTTTCAATCACATCAACATGGACACGCTTGGTTCCATCGGCCAGCAACTGCAGTAAATCATCAAGCCCATCGCGCGTCCCAAGGTCACCCAGCAAATCATGTATGCGCAAGCGCACTGTTTGGTGAAAATCGCTCGGTTTTTTCCCGGTAGCTTCTGCAGAACCGTTCGCTTGGTTCCCATTAGAAGACGCTTTCTGCAGTTCCTGATTAATATTCTTGATATAGCCGATTAAAACCGGCACGGCACTTCTGTCATTCAACCTGATAAGTGTTTCCGTAATGCTTTCCAACAGGGTCAAATCCGTCGGTTTTTTAAAATCATTTATTTTCTTAAGCGCTTCAATCAAAGGCGGCACGGCCCGCTTGCCGATTTCTTCCAGGGCAGCGGAAACCTGGAACGCCAGAGTAGAATCCGTCGGATTTTTAAAAAGGATATCGACCAGCTTTTGTGCCGCAACCGTCCCCAGGCGGTTCAGGCGGGCAATAGTAGAATTTCTTATTTCAAGATCGGAAGAAAATATCCCCGGGACGAGAGACAGTATATCCGCATCGGAAACTTCCGATGGCATCTTATCATCAATCTTTTCCCAAAGCTTCAAGTTAAGCTTATCCAGTTCGCTGTGGTCCATCAAGTCGGGCATGCCCGACATTGACTCGCCATCAGGGTTTGTTTCTCCCATAATTCATTCCACCTCTCTAGCAATACTATACAAAATTTTCCGGAAATGTAAAGAGTAAAATTAGTTTTCTAGAAAGATTTTTTTAAGCGCGCCGGCTCCGAAGGCACGCTGAAATTGAGTTTCACGCGCGTAAATATTTTTCCGCATCCACTTCATCGCGTTTTAATTTATAAATTGCCTCTTTAATAACAACGGTATCGGTTATCCCGGCCGCGCGGCAAGCCCGTTCAAGCTGGTGCAAAACCTGTATGGCCAAACGAAAAGTCCGGACCAGGTCGCCATCTGCCGCGCTGGTCCATTCGTTCAAAGCTTCAAATGGAGTTCCGGTAGACCATGCATACGCCGCGCCACTCAATTTAAAATCAGGTTGTTTGGAAAGTTCCGTGATACCATTTTTCCTTTCTTCACGATCAATCCGGTTACTCACTTCCATAACCGGTTTATAAACATTGGTGAGCTGATATTTGGGAATCCTCTGGTACATCTCGCGCCGCTTGGATTCAAACACAATAGCAACACAAAGGATATTCAATTCATCTGGGGTAAGTTTTTCCAGAACCCTTCCTGCAAAAAGCTCTCCCATAATCAATTCATACCCGTAAATCTGTCGGGCGAAATGTCCCAAACCGGTCAGAGACTGCCCCCTTATATACCCCATCCGTTCCAACAGCCTTAATTTACGTCGGACCTGCTCAACCGTTTCGGCAAAACAGATTTCCCCTCTTTTAAAACCCCTATCTTTCGTTTTTCGATGGACGCGTATTTTAGGTTTAGCCTGGAAATTACTCAGGCTTTTGGCGCAGACATCATAAATATTCTCCTTAAGCTTATGGTAAAGATTCAAGAGGCACGCATAAGAAAGGTTGAATTGGCTTTTAACCGGCTCAATCGGTCCGGCGGTTATCTGTTCCACAAAATGAGGGCGAATATAAGGACGTTTAAGGTAGCTGTAAACAAAGCCGACCTCATCAACCCCGCGCCGGCCGGCACGCCCGGCCATTTGATGGTAATCCCTGCTTTTTATAAAATTCCGCCTGACACCGTCAAATTTAATTAAATCATCGAATATTACGGAGCGGGCGGGCATATTCACACCGACCGCAAAAGTTTCCGTGGCAAAAAGTAGTTTTATCAACCCCTTAGTAAAAAGCTGTTCCACAATTTCCTTCAAGGTCGGCAACATCCCGGCATGGTGAAACGCCACGCCGTTAGAGATTAACGATGAAATAAAACCGACCGATTCATTAGAAAACTCCAAACCGTATTTCAGGCATAATTCGGAAAAAATCTCTTCGGCTTTTTGCTTTTCCTCATCATTCAACAAACCGCGTTTTAGGTTAGTTTCCGCTCGTCGCTCGCAATCTTTCCTGTTAAAGAGGAAATAGAGACATGGCAGCTGGTTTTGTTTCACCACATAATCAACAACCGAATCGCGCACGGTGCGATTCCATTTAAATTCGACAGGAGACACTGCTTCGGTCATGCTTTTTATCTTATTCAATGTCTTTATGTTGCCAACCCCGATATTTTCTAGGAACAACAAATGACGCAAAGGCACCGGACGCTGGAATTCCTCAATCACCACCAAATTATCATTACGGACATTTTTAATCCATCTGCCGAGCGTATTGATATTGGGTATAGTGGCACTAAGAGCTATGATTTTAATCTCTTTGGGCGCGAAAATAATGCTTTCTTCCCAGACAGTGCCGCGCTCCTCATCGTCAAGGTAATGGACCTCGTCGAAAATGACGTATGAAACGTCTTTCAGCCTTTCCGGATTTTCCAAGATGCTATTGCGGAATATTTCAGTGGTCATGATGAGCGCACGGGCATCAGGATTAATTGTTACATCGCCGGTAACCACACCGATATCATTCCCGTACTCACGGCTAAAATCGCGGAATTTCTGGTTGCTGAGCGCTTTTATCGGAGCGGTGTAAACGATACGCTTACCTTCCTTCAGGATTTTTTCCAGGGCGAATTCTGCGATAAGGGTTTTTCCTGCACCGGTCGGAGCGGCCACCAGCACAGACTGGTTGCGTGATATTGCTTCAATGGCTTTTTCCTGAAATGGGTCTAACTTAAGACCTCGGTATTCCATCTATTTTTTCTGGCTTTCTTCTGCGGGCGCTGGTGTGGGTTCGGTTTTTCTCTTGGATTTTTCCGCTTCTTCCTTTTTTTTCGCCTCTTCATCTTCCTTCTTCTTTTCTTCCACTCCTTTTTCCCATTCTTTGAATTTATCGGCAAATTCCCGCTCCTCCTGGGAAGGCACTACTTTTAAACGAATAAAACGACTTATGATTTCATCATATCTTTGTTCATTCCATTTATCGGGAGGGAATTTCTCGACCAGTGCCCGGCGATCCAGCACGGCTTTCAATTCCAGTGATTTCAACCAGTCGTCATAAACTTTTAAGAACTCCTTTTCGTCAGCGCTACGGTAGCTTTCCATTTTTTCAAGTATATCGGTTTTCCTATCCTCACTCCAACCTTCATCAGGATTGAATTTTTTCAGTATCGCCATCAGCTTTTCCCGTTCTTTTTCTTCTTCCGTCTTTTCCGGCACCTCCGGAGGGGTGCCTTCCTTGATTGTAGTTTCCTTGGATTGGACAGGCTGAACAACCGGTTCATCTTCCCGCCAGGTTTTTTCCAGCCTTTCTGTTTTTTCCTTTTCTATCTGCTCTTTTTCCTTATCGGTCAACGAATCGAGTGTCTCTATCTTCTGGATGTTATTTTTATAAACGCTGATATTGCCGTCAAAATCCGGGTCGTCATAAGAAACATCAAGCGTGATTTTTTCCTTGGTGATTACCTTAACAATGCCGGAAATCTGTGAACCCGTTTTTGGGGTAATCCTGATGTGATCATTAACCTTGATATTGGCGAACGAATCCGCATCTTCGGCAAAAACCGGCGCCGCTAAGCAGGCGACTATGCACAATAAAATGCCCAAAGCATGGCTAAAGGTGTTTTTGTAAAACATATTTCTCCCTCCCTTTAAACCTTACTCCTGCAAATAAATAAGCAGGTTTCTGTGCGCCAGTAGTATGATATCATCCTTTTTATCGTTGTTGATATCGATGATTTTTATATCGCGCGGTTCGTTAACCGGCAGGTTGCGCCAGCGATAATCCTCGCTTTCCTCATCCAACAAATCTGTTTCCGGGTCTTCAAAAACCTGGAACGTCAACTCCTGGTTTAATTTATTTTTTTCATCTATCGAAAGTATCTCCATATTATGCCGTTTGCCTTCTATCAAAACCACGTCTTTTTTCCCGTCGCCGTTGACATCGCCAATAGCGTACCTGGTATAAACCCCGCGTTTAATCCGCGTGGCATAATCAGCCAGAGGCTCAAACTGCGGGTCAGTCACATCGGAATAAAGTATACCGAACCGCTCCTGCCCAAACAACATTATATCCTTTTTCCCATCGTTATTCATATCTTCGGCAAAAATATTTTTGATCGTCAGGTAACTTATCTCGATATTTTCTAAGATTTCATAAACGCCCTGGACATTCTTTTTAAGGATTGTCAATAACTTAAGCTGGCTATCGTAAAGGATGACTTCGGGTATTTTATCGCTATCCAAATCAAAAGTAAAAGCGGTTTGGACAACCGATTCTGATGACTTACCGTTATACTGGTCTATAACCTGAGGGCTTCCGCCGTTCCAGTCAAGCGAGCGTACAAAATTATTCTGCGAAATAAGCATCTCGTTTATACCATCACGGTTAACATCCCCCCAAGTAAGCTCGACCGGATTAAGCTTATTTAACAAGCTTGTCAAGGCTGTATTGCCAGTCGTAATATCCTTGAAAGAGCCGTCTTTTTGTTGTGTGAATATGATCGGAGAACTCATCTGGAAAAACAAAATTAAATCAGGCTGTTTATCATTATCAACATCTATTGCTTTAATTTCATCCACGACAGTCCCTTGCTTTGCGGTGAGTTCGATTTTCTGCGTCTGGGACCATTCTCCTTTTTCATTTAGGCCCATTACAAAAATAAATCCTTTTTCCGCTTTTTCGTTACGCGCGCCATAAACAAGGTCGAGCTTTTTATCCTGATTCATATCAGCAATGACAAATGCCGTCGGCGTTTCTTCCGGCAGGAAAAGCGGTTTCGGGAAAGATAATCTTCCCTCGGGCGTCATTTGCACAAAACTAATGCACTTCTCTTTAGAGCTGATAATTACCACCTCGTTTTTCCCGTCGTTATTAATATCGCCGATTGCGGCATTCTGCATACCCATGAGCGAAGGATAAACCTTTTTTTCAGCCAGATTGCCTGATTCATCCTGCAAATACAGGCTGATTTCCGCCCGGGAGCTATCCACATAAACCACATCGAAAAGCTTATCAGCGTTAACATCGCCTATTGCCAGACCTTTAGAAGAACCGATACCGATCTTAAAGAAATAATCACGGCTACGGCTTAAATTGAATTTCTTCTTTTCGTCAGGTTTTAATTCATCTGGTTTAGAAAAGCGATAGATTTTAAAGGCATTAGTCTGTGCATGCATTGCAAGCATCTCGTTTCTCTTATCTCCGGTAATATCCTCGAAATCACCTATTCTGATACCCTCTATTTTCTGGGTTATTTCCGGTGCAAAACAAAAATTAGTTAGCTGTTTACGAAAAGACAGCAATTGTCCACTTGGCTCAAAGAATATCAAATCCTTTAAGCCGTCTCCATCGGCATCCGCCAGGTGAAAATCCGCCACTTTCTTCATGGTGTTTTCATATTTCACCGCCTTACGGAAAGACCGGTCCTTTTCGTGGAGAATAATATTAATATCCTCATTATTTAAAACGATAATCTCATCTTTCTTATCGTTATTGATATCCTCGACCTTAAGAAGGCTGCCCCGGTTATCCAACTCTATTTCCTTTGGAGAAGAAAACGCCCTTTTATCCTTCTCGTGAAAAAGGATATTAACCTTGCCATCGCTATCAAGGAAAACAATATCAACCAACCCGTCGCCGTTGACTTCTCCGGTAGTCATCCCTGAAGCAGCTTTTTCCATGACGAAAGATTCCTGCATAAACCTCGGATCTAACTTATCTGTCTGGTAGAATACGGACACCTTTTTTTCCGTGCCGTTAACTACCAGAAAATCAAACCGTCCATCTCCATCAAAATCCTGTATACGAAGGTTATTCATGTTTTCCCCGATTTTAATAGTCTCAGGGCCCAGGAATCCGTATTTTTCGGAAACACGCTTGATTTCATCCCGATTGAGCCTGGTTTCCCCTGTTGCTTCCTCCCCAACCGCCAGTAATCTGGATGCGGCCACAAAAACCATGCTCATTATAGACAGGATGCATATGGCAAAAAGAACGTTTCTTTTATTTATCACCTCTCCCCCCCATTATTCTGAAATCAACCTGATATAATCCCTCGACATAAAACCATCTTTAACGGGATAAAACTGCCCGAAAGATTTCAATCCGGCAAGGTGTTTTTTAATCGTTTCAATTTTAGGCATAAGCTTCAGTAATTCTTCTTCCGGACCGGGATCCTTCGGTTTCTGGAATCTTTTATTCATCTCGGAAACCTTATTGAAAAGATTCTCCATCAATTCAACATATTTCACCCAATCCATATACGACACAAAAGTTTTATTAGCATCAATTTTGTTCTTGATCAGTATTTTGGCGAAATCCGCATCAGCCAGCAAAGAGCCTTTGTTTTTACCGGCAAGCGCATCCGCAACCGTGCGAAGATAATCAGCTGGAAAAGCAAACACAAAGGTATCATTGGTAAAGAAATATCCGGCCAATTCCTTCCCTGCCGGCGCTTCGCCTTCGTCTTCTTCCATCCCCATACCACCGCCGCCAAAATTAGATTCGACTATGTGCAAAGTAACCCCATTATAGTCTTTCTCTTTCAAGCTGACAAATCCGCCTTCGGCAAATATCTTTTTTACAACCTGGTCATGAGCTTTTTTAAACTTATCTGCCTGTTTGATATTCCCGATAATTGCAATCTTCATCGGGAAAAAGCTCGTTAAATCCATTGGATCGGCTTTGCCCGCATTCGGTAAATCCTCCAATATCGCAAATTCGCTCCCGAAAGCTCCGATGATATCATCCTTAATCTTAAGCCCAATCTCTTCTTCGCCCGACTGCATTTCTTTCATCATCATATCAAATTCCTCTTTGGGCACCACTTTGGAAAGCACATCCATCACTTCATCATAGATTTCCGTAGGGGAAACAGCCATGCCTAAATAAAGAAGCGTTTCCTTGGGAACAGCCTTCATGGTATTGAATTCTGCGGTAGCTGAAGAAGAAAGTATTTTCCATATTCCACGCTTGGCGCCTGGAATATCGAGATAAGTAAAACCAACCATCCCATCTCCTTCAAAGCGGCTTGAACCGGCTAAGCTCTTCAAATCACCCAGTCCGGTAAGTTCAATCACCTTTTCCACAGTCTTGTTTAACTCATCTATCGCTTCCGGTGAAGTTGAACCGTATTTCATGTTTTCTTTAACAATCCATTGCTTAAGCATTACAACCAACGGCGAGACATTGACAAAAAACGTCTGGAGCCTTTCTTCGCCTATTTCAGCAACTATTTTCTTATAGGAAGCAACCGTATTCAAAGACTTATTTGCCCCTTCGCCTTTATAATTGTCAATCACCTTCTTAAATCCCTTTTCCCCGTAAGCCAGGAAAAAGATGTCATCCATATAACCGTATGAAACGTTGAGAGATACTTTCTTTTCATAGAACGTAAAATATGAAACTTTTTTGTATTCATCTGCTTTTTTATAAATCTCTTTTTCGGTCAGCTGGGTGCAAATTTTATCTATCAGGTTGTCTAGCGCCTCCTTATTGGAACCCGCACGGGCAAGAAAAACCACGTGGGGGACAGGAGTAATATCTTCAACCTCAACTTCTTTCTTCACATAATCATCCGCTTCCTCATCCCATTCATACTTGGTCACTTTTTTTGTGCCGGTTTTTAATTCAATAGTGTCCAGGATAAAGGCAACCTGACCGCTGAAAACCGTTCCGAGCGCAGAAGTGATTTCTTTCAGCGAAATCTGGGTTTTTGCAGTAACCTCTTTTTCGAATTCTTTTTGTATCAACTCCATCGCCTTATCCGTAAACTTTTTGACCTCTGGATCATTCCACAAGTTATTTATAAAAGATTTTTCTATAACATCACTTACGCGTGCCATATCATCAATTGAATAATACACATAGACATTTTCCGGAACAAAGCTGTCAAAATTAGGCTTCATTTCCGGCGCCTGTGCTCCTAAGAAAAGGCACAGCACTATTGCCATGCACAGGGCCGTTAAAACGGTCAGTTTTTTCATATGCATTCTCCTTCTCCCCAAAATCTGGGGCAGGTCGCCTAAAAGGCAACTTTTTATTTCTTCTTATCTTTCTTCTTATCTGCATCATTAGTTGACGCAGACTTCTTACGTGGAGCCGGGCAATAACGGTAACCGTAATTCGGGTTATCCTTATCGTAAGCATAAGCCTCTATGCTCTTGATAAACTCAAGAATATAATTACTGGGCAAACCAAAACCAAGCCCTTCATAATAAGAAACACCATAGGTAACCAGCCCGATTACCTCTCCATGGGCATTAAGAAGAGGACTCCCGCTGTTGCCCGGATTAATCGGCGCGGTTGTCTGCATATAAGGCAACCCGCGGATATCCCTGCCGCGGGTGCTGACAATCCCTTCAGAAATAGTCCGCTCCAAACCCAAAGGATTCCCGAAAGCAAAGGTCGGATCACCCTTTTTGACCTGGTTAAAATCACCTATCATCACCGGCATCAAGGTCAAATCCTTTAAATCAGCCTCTTTAATCTGGAGAAGCGCGATATCAAAATAACGGTTGAAACCGAGAATAGTCACTTCATCAATTTTCTTCTTATCTACGGTGTTGCCTTTCTGCTGGTAGATAGTAATGCCGATTTTAGTCTCGCCTGCAATAACGTGGTGGTTGGTAATAATATGCCCCTTTGGGGTGATGACAAAACCGGAACCACGCAGGCTTCCGCCCACGTTAACCGCTACGATTGAATCATTGTGTTTATTGGCAACCTCCGTGGCACTGTAAACTCTTTTCACTATCCGCCTGGGCTGGGTAATATAACTAACCAGGTCTTTGAATTCAGCCGGTTCGCTCTTGGCATCGTCGGACGGCGGTGTTTCGGTAGATGTTTTTTCTACTTTGGCAACTTCGTCAGAAGGAATATCAATAATGGTAAACCCGACATCAAGGAAAAGCGATTTATCGTTCTGTTTAACCACCTTCCCTGTCATCTTCTCCCCATTTTTAAGGGTAACTTCTTCCGCGTAAATCGGCAGGATTACTAAAGAAACGAGAATCAATATAGTCAGATATTTCTTATACATTAATTATATCCTCCATTTCGGTATTTAGTTAAGGGTAAGTATAAATAGTATTATTTGCTTTGGCAAGAAAATCATTAAATAAATAACTCTAATATGATTTTATTAAGTAGAGAAAGATAATCTTACATTAAATGAGCTTAAAGAAAAGGTTTATACAAAGCCTGGGACTTCTTTATCTTGAGTTTTGTTTATCCGGATATACAGCCTTTCAGGAATACAATTTATAAGTTACGCAGAGCCTGCAAAAGGATTCCAAAAATATTTTGCCCATTTCATATACTATCCCCGGAATGACTCCAATATTCCGTTTATTTGATGGAGCACGATGCATATCGGAGGGATGCTTAGGAGCTTTACGTAATTTGATAGAGGTAACGGATAGACAGGCTACCAAGAACGTTTAATTGCAGCAGGGGAACCCATTATTACAAGCAAAGATTTGGCGTGCTTTCGCTAGCGACATCACCGTTGATTGAAACCTGATTTCGTCCGGCAACTTCCCCATATACATGAGCTTATCAGCCCTGCAGACCAAACTGACCACAGTATCATTTATCTTACCAAAAGTCGCTCCGATTGAGACCGTTAGACTTATCGTTTCCGAATCGACAAAGAAATCAGAACGTTCGATCACAAAACGCAACCTGTCTGCGATATGAAACAGTCTATCCTTGGCAAAATTATTCACTATGGCGATGAACTCCTCGCCTCCCCATCTTCCTAAAAAATCATACGGGCGCAAATTACTCGAAATCTTATTGGCCACTGTTTTGAGCACTTCATCCCCTACATGGTGTCCGTATTTATCATTAATCGTTTTGAAACGGTCGATATCAATAAAAAGAATACCAAATGGCCAGTCATAAGTTCTCAAATCATCCAGCCGGCTACTCAACTGCATTTCGGTAAAACGACGGTTACCTATCCCGGTAAGCCCATCGGTAAAAGCCATTCTTTTTAACTCTCTGTCATTTTTTAATCCGGCCATGCGCGAAGTGCTGACCCTGATAAGCGCAACAAGATTTTTCACCTCCCGATTAAAATCCTTAACGGGAGCAACGCTTAAAGTAATCGGGAACTTATAACCGTTTTTGCTTTGCAACATATATTCCCGTTTATGGATTAAACCAGTCTTAACCGCTTCGTTTAACAAGCATCTACCTTTATGGCATGGATTATCATCATTATCATCAAAAATCTTAAAAAACTCCGTGTTGCAGAATTTACCGACCGTATCAGAACTTTTGACTCCGGTCAAACGCTCTAATCCCTTGCTCCAATAAGTTATTTTACGGTTTATATCAGTGCAATAAACTCCATAGGCAAGATGGTTTAAAATATCTATACTGTTAGAACCTATAAAGAGACTGTCTGTATCTGAATTCATTTAGTTATGTACCAACTCTTTTTTGCCGTTTTGGTGTGTTTTCAAATCATGCAATATCTAACGGTATTTAATTTCACATTATAAGAAAAGAATTCATATTGTCAAGCATTAATTTTAAAATATTATGTTTTTTTATAACTCCTTAATTTTCCTTATGCATTCCAATTTAAGTGCCAGGGGAAAAGAGTTTAGCTTTAATTTGAAGTATGGCATATCAAAGGATAAAGTTTGCAGGCGACGCAGAATCCGAAAAACGACTCTAACGCCGCGAAGAACATCACCGCGCCTGCCGTTATAAACGAAGCCGTTTGCATATCCGCCAGCAAAAAAACCGCCATGATAACGCAAAAGAAGGTGCCTATCTTTGCCGCGAACACCTTGCGCGCCATATCCTCCATCCGCGGCTTTACTCTTAAAAGCTTCAGGATAAAAGAACTGGTGATGCTTAACGGGCTGTATTTCGGATTGATAAAACCGCGGATAAGGAAATCCGCCGCGGCGGCATAAACGATTATCTCCTCTTTTGTAAAGATAAACGCCGCCAGCGCGGCCAAAACCATAAAGGCGTTAAGCCGGGCGACCCTTTCATTCCCCAGCTTCCCGGATATCGGGCAGGCAACATTCATTTTTCTTCACCTCCAAACAACGGGATTAAACCGGAAATCTTCAAATAATATTAAACGCCCTCACTCCGTAAATGCTTTTGTTCTTCATATACCACGCCAAATCAACCAGCTCCAGGTTATCCTTTATCACTTTCTTAAATATATCCTCCCAGTGCATATGGACAAACTGCTTTTTGTATTTAGGCATGAGAAATGAACGTATATTCTTTGTCACCGGCAGGCTTTCCGGCTTACCCCGCTTAAGGTTCAGGACATGCGCACTCCTCAGATTCACCACGAACCAATCACGCGCGCCGGAAACCTTTGCCATGGATGCGGCAAACGCAATATCACGGAAGAGCTCCTCGTAAAAAGGCGTCGGCGGATTAGCAACATCAAAGATAGGGTCGTTCCTGAGATATTCATTATCCAAGTAATATTTCTTAATGAGCTCCGGCACCTTTGACGGCTTTTCGCCCGGCAGGCGCTTTGAGCCGCCGGCGATTTTATTTCCGCTCCCGAATTTGGCTTCTATCACGATGACCAGTTTCCTGGGGATAACGAGCATGACATCCGGCTCGGTCGGCGACTCCCTGATATCGCTTTCTAAAGCCTTCCGGACTTTTAACAAAGGCTGGCAATGCCTGAACGTCCCGCGCACCAAATCCACCTTTCCGTCCCAGAGATATAAATCCGCCGGGCGGGTATAAACCTTGCCGGTAATCAGGGCGACCAGCTCGGCCAAGGCGTATTTATTTCCGGCAATCAAGCTGAAAACATTCCAGGTGAGCGCATCGCCGCTTGATTCATAAGCCGGACTGATTGGGTCCGCTTTTATCTTGCCCTTCAATATCCTATTGATGTAAAAATCATTATTGAACCGCAGGCTCCGTTTAAGCGCCAGTTCTTTTTCCGTCTGGCTTATTCCGTTAAAATATGTAAAGGTGTTTTTATGGACGCGGATTCCGTGGACCGGGCAAAAAGGAAGGAACTGCATCCTGCCCTTGACGCGCCGGAAAGGCGCTTTGGACAAAAGCGCGTCGCAATTCTTTACCGGGCAAAGCCCGCTCTTCAGGCGGCTTGCCTGCAAATCGTGCCGGCCGAACGAAACCGTGCATCTTGATATCATATTTATCTCCTTTTATCAGTATCACGGTATTTTACTTTTGCTTTAAGCCCTGTCAATCTAATATGAACCGGCAGTTGCTGAAAGAAACGCCTGCCGATTTTAAACCCGCCCCGCCCATCATATTTTTCTTGCGCTTAATATGGGTATTTACTAAAATACTTGCTCTCAGCAAAAACAAGGAGACCTTATATGAAAAAGAAACTGTTCTTCCTGGTTTTACTCTTATGCATCGCGCTCATCCCGCTTACAATAGCCGGCGAACAAAAGCTTAAGCTTAAATGGGAAAAAACATCGGACGACGCCCTGAAAGCCGCCCAGCAAACGAATAATCCGGTATTGCTCTTTTTTGTCTGCGGGGCCTGAGGGCTGGAATCCGGAGCTGCCAGCCGTGTGCTGGCAAACGACAAATTCATCGAAGCCGCCCAAGGTTTCCATTTAGTCAACGGCACTGAAAAAGACGCGGAGAAATTCAGGGTTCCCCCTGACACGAAAAAATGCGGCATTGTCATAGTCGATCCCTTCGGCGACGAACTGGCCATGGGCAGGATATACGACCCCGACGCCCCGGAAAACCTGGCACTGGCAATCATCAGCAAGGCACTTAAGATTTATGATTCCGAAATAAGCTGGCTGGATTCCGTCGAAAAGGGAATCGCCAAGGCGAAAAAGAGGGATAAGCCGGTCCTGGTTTTCATGGCCGACGATAAAAAGCCCTCCCAGCAAACCCTGCAAGCGCTGAACAGCCGCGAACTGATGCGCTTGCGGAAATATTTTGTATTTGTCAAAATAGCACATGACAAAGAATCTGAAGATGCGAAGAAATGGTCGGCGTCATCCGCCCCGTATATTGTCATCCTCAACCCTTTTGAAGAATCAGGCAAAGACCCGATGAAAAAGATATCCGGGCAAAAAAACGGCAAAACACTCCAGAAGACACTGGAGGAAGCAAAAAAAGCCTATGACCAGATAAAGGAAAAAAGGGCCAAAACAGAGCAGGTTTTCGCTCTCAACAGCTCATCATTCGAGGACGGGGAAATGATTCCCAACAGGCATTTTAAAGGCGAAAACAGCCCCTCGCCGAATATGTCCTGGCCGGAAACGGAAGGCGCCAAATCTTACGCGATTATCTGCGCCAATTCCGAAACAATCGATAACCTCGCCTGGATAACCTGGGTGATTTTTAACATCCCGGAAAAAACAAACGCGCTACCGGAAAATATCTCGAAAGGCGCCGAACCGAATGAAGTCAAGGGCGCCAAACAAGGCGTTAATAACCTCGGCAGCACCGGATACGCCGGCCTGATAGCCACCAGCGGACGGGGAAGCCAAGAATGTTATTTTACGCTTTACGCGCTTGATACGATACTTGAATTAAAAGCCGGGATAAAAGCCGCGGAATTGCTGAAGGCCATGGAAGGCCATATTATCAAACAATCCACGCTGGTCGGGCTCTATAAGAATAATTAACACACCCCTCAGTCCCCTCTTTGTAAGGAGGATTACGGAGCGGCAGCGAAGTCCCTCCCCGATGGGAACAAGGGTTGCCATCCAATCACCGTTTAATTACCTTCGTCTTTAAGGTATTGAATATTATTTACCGCGCTGCTATTTTTGTATATATTATCCATATGGATTTTATCACCATCTTTTTAATTGCGCTCGGGCTTTCGATGGACGCGCTGGCGGTTTCCATCACCAACGGAATCATTATAAAGAATGTCAAAATAATCCATGCCTTCAGGATTGCCCTGTTCTTCGGTTTATTCCAGTCTTTTATGCCGGTCGTCGGCTGGCTTGCCGGATTGGGATTAAAGGGATTCATCTCCGGCATGGACCACTGGATTGCTTTCGGGCTTTTGGCGATAATCGGCGGCAAGATGATTTACGAATCGTTCAAACTGGACGCGGGCAAAGATAAAAACGAATCGCTTAACACCTATATGCTCCTGATTTTATCCGTGGCGACGAGCATAGACGCCCTGGCAGTCGGCTTCACGCTGGCATTTTTAAATGTCGTGCTGATATTGCCTGTGGCGATTATCGGACTCGTCACCTTCGGGCTTTCCTTTATGGGCGTTTACGCCGGGAATAAGTTCGGTGCGCTTTTAGGAAACCGGATGGAAATCATCGGCGGATTAATCCTAATCGGAATCGGGCTGAAGATATTAATCCAGCATCTCTTTTACGCGTAATAACAGCTTCCAAACTACGCCTATTTGGCCATATCTTCCGGGTTTTCTTCCGGGAATTCATCCGGCGGCGGCGTTTCATCTTCCGGTTTTTTCTCTTCCTCTTCGTAAGGGACGGCTTCTCTAACCGCACCTTCACGCCTTAAATAGCTTTTATATGCCGTGGTGCCTTGTTTTATCTGCATACTTCCGGGTGGCTCTTCAAAAAGGTAGTCCACATCAGCCTCAAACCATTCGCTGGTTATGGTCGAACCAGCCGGTTCGGTAAGCCCGTATGAATAAGTGGAATAGACCGCCGTCCCCTTGTAATAAGACATCTTCCCCAGCACGTTAAGGATATGCGGGTCCCCGCTTTCCACGTTTATTGTCATGCGTTTTATTTCCCCGTTATTCAAAGCGTCAATAATAACAAGTTCATAAGCCCCCCTGCGCAGGCGCGTTTCGGCATTACTGCTATCCTCAAGCGTAAACCAGTCTTTGCCGCCGAGCTTCAAAAGGACTTTATACCCGCTGTAATTATCTATGTATACCGGAGCGATGGCGAATTTTATCCCGATGACCAGCCATAGCACCCATAACCCGATTACCAGAAGGTAGGTTTTTATCACGGATAATTTACTAGCAGACGAGGAAAGTGCATCTTTTAATCCAAACAGGAAACCAAGCACTAAAATACCGCTGATTATGGTCGTCCAAAGCCATAATCCTCTCCCGGCAATAAACCAGGCGCCTGCGGCAACTACCGCATACCCGATAAGCCAATACAAAGCCATTGATTTATTACCGGCAGGAACTTCCGGCTCAAGGCCTGGCGCATGGAGCCCTTCGGTTTGGAATTGCGCCTGCACTTCACCCTGGGGCGGTGGTACGGTCTTGGCCTGATAGTGTCTTTCCACCGCATCCCAGGAGCCTTCGGCGCCGAGCTTGGGGAAATACTGGCCAAAAGCTGTGCCGAATTTATCCAAGGCCGCGTTGCCGGAAACAACGCCTAACTTTTTATTGTATGACTCGCCCTCGCTTAAAAGCCTTTTTATCTCACCCGCGGGAACGGAGACAAGTTCGGTAAAATATTCCTGCTTCTCATCCTTAAAGACCAAAAGCACCTGTCCGCTTGAAATAAGCGATTCAATATATTTTTTACAGAGCGCATCGCTGATATCCAGAATGCGGTGGAAAAGGTAAGGCTGATCTGGCATATCATATAGTTTGGTGAACGAGGCAAGAAGCGCCCCCTCGGGAAAATAAAACATCCGGAAGATTACTGATTTACGGACGCCCTTGAAAGTATTGGGATCGGGCGGCGATATTTCCCAGGAAGGAACTCCTTCTTTGTAAGTAAGATTGACTGTCGGCATGTTTTATTTTCTCCTTATTACACGAAATCACGAAAATGGGAACTCGAAGACAAGAAAACTGATTTCGTGCTTTCGAACCTCTTTCGTGTTTAAAACTTATGCTAATTCTTAGAGCCGTATTTGTCAATAATAAAGAGTTGCCAATGGATAAATATGTTCGCCATCCTAAAGCATCAGGATTAATCGCCTCTTAATTTCTTATTGACAATCTGCCTTATCCTTTCATGCGATATATTTATTTTCCAGTTATCTTTTATCCATTTGGCGATTTTACGGGATGGCCAGCCTTCGGTGGATGCCCTTCTTTTTATCATATATGTCGACCATCCGCTCACGGACATAATTTCGTCAATCTGTTGGGCGGTTAATTTCCTGGAACGGACGGGATAAGTGAATCCGGCAAGCCCTTTTTCTTTATATAGCTTGAGCCATTGGTAAACCGAGCGGGAAGAGGTTTGCAATTCTTCGGCGATTCGTTCCACGGTATGGAATTCGTGGGAAAACCAGACTGCCTGGGCGCGTTTCCGTGCGTGGTAGTTGCCTTCGCCTGCCATGCGGGACATAAAATGCTGGAGCGAGGCAATCCCGGATTTATCCAGCTGGATGAAAATACATCTTCTTGGCATAAAACTCCTTGCCACAGAATCACAGAGTTCACGGAGAATATTTTTTATAAAGAGTCCAAGAAACCAGGAAAAATTTCATGGATTAATGATCTCATTATTAATATATTAAACTCTGTGTTCTCTGTGTCTCCGTGGCTATATTGTCAACTAATTTCTTCCACTTTGTCAAGCATTTTCTTCCATTTTGTCAACCCAATATTTCCGTTTATCCTATAAAACTCAATATAATCAACAACCATCTTCAATATAACGAGTTTCTTATTCGCTTTATATTGAAATATCTCTTTTTATACCCCTCTGTGCCCTCTGTGGTCGTATTTTACCCCAAAAAAGTCGGTTAATTCTCCCTTATCGGGAGATAAAAGGGGGGTTTTATTTCCGCACTTTTTATATTCGGCGGCTAAAACCGCCTGATTCGTTGTTATATTGAGTATTAGGCACTAAAAACCCGGTTAATTCGCCCAACCATGGAGATGGGGGTGGGGGTATCCTACCCCTACACCTCCATAACCATTACCCTGCACCCCTATAACCATTACCCTGCACCCTTATAGCCATTATCCTGCACCCCTATAACCATTATCCTGCACCCCTATAACCATTATCCTGCACCCTTATAGCCATTATCCTGCACCCTTATAGCCATTATCCTGCACCCCTATAGCCATTACCATGCACCTCCATAGCCATTATTCTACACCCTAATAGCCTATATGCTCTACCCTCATAACATAACGTATACCCTATACCTGTATAGCCATCGGCATATCTTAAACATCTTAGCTGACAGATTATTGGAAAAGTTTTCGGGAATGAGATTATCGGGACGGGAGTTCGGGATTAAGACTTTGACCACCTGAAACGATTAATCTTTTAAACTATTAAGCTTTTAAGCCTTTTGGACGTCAAGCCTTCGCTGGCACTGGGGGTTGTTAGCGGGATGAATTATTTTATTCTTCCAAGTTTGAATAATCTTGTTAGCCAATTATGAGACCAATACCACCTTTCCGTTTCGTCTATTACACAGGCAGCATATTTATCAGCAGGTAACCCATTCTCCTGTATCAATTTATCTGCATCTAAATAATAATCATGACTTTTCCCTTCCGTTAGCTCCAATCTTCTTGGATTGGTATCAGCGCATAATAAATACTTTTGCTTACTATTGCGTGGCATTAATAAACCTGCTCTCGAAAGTGTTACGGGTCTTCGTCCAACATTTATTGCCGTAATTATTAAAGAAGTAAGAACAGCACCATTAGGCTGAACTTTTGTGTAATTATCGCCAATTTTAACTTTTATATTTGCTCTGTCTCTACGATATTCAAATATCTTTAAAACAGCTAATATAGTCGCTAAAATACCACCCCAAACACCTACCCAATCAGTTAACTTCATATTACTTAAATCCATATTTATTACATTAAAGAGATTTCATAAACTCGTCAAACTTCATAATACGCCCATTATCTGCAAAGATACCTTTACAGTAACCTACAAGGTTACTATCATCAGAAACCAATATTGATGCTTCTCCTCCCAAGTACGTAGCGATATCAATGTCAAAATAGTCGTTCTCCACAATCCCCGTCCCTTTAATATAATAATGGTCTAATAATATACCCTGAACGAGTGAACTAATCTGTAATTTCTCGAACGGTGTACTCTGAATATTTTGTATCTCTTGGTTAGAAAATTGGTGTTTCCGGCATTCCCGAATAAACCATTCTTCAAAGAAGCTAACCTTTTCACCTTGGGCATCAGGCGCTTTTATCTTCGCAATGATATCTGCATTTTGTTTAGCAATGTCTTTAAAACCTCTAAGGATAGGAATTTCCCAGCCGCTTGAAAGCTCTTTATTCTTAAGTATCGTTACCCAAGAATTACCATCGCGAGATGATTCAATTTGCCCTGCTGTTGTAACCTCTCGCAGGAAAAAGTCAATAGCCTGTCGCCATTCGGTCCGTTGTGAGGGCGATATAGTTTTGTCTGCAAACACATAAAGTGTTCGTTTGATAAGTTCGTCCGTGTCAGGAAGAATATGTCCGTCTGAAAGTTGCCCAAAACGGCTTACGGCACAGCGAATCTCCGCCACATCCGCGTCCGTCAAGGGCGATTTTCTGTTTAGGTTTGACCCAAGAAGTTCTTGCAATACTCGCGGAATCCAGCCTGTTTTATAATCACTTTGTTTACAGGCTCTATCTAAACTTTCCCATTCTTTTTGGTTCAGCACACCTAATTTACGAACCGCATTGGTATCAAAGATAAAGTTAAGCTTAAAACCTGATATATGTGGTAACATAATTTACTTATAAGTTTCCTTCCACGATTTTGATTTCGGCTGGAGTTAGACCATACAGTTTATAAACCAATTCATCAATCTCGCGGTCGGTTTCGGTAATCTGGTTCTGGAGTTGGTCTTTCTCGTTGCCTTTGGCGGCTTGGATTTTCTTGTTCAGGGCAAGCATTATATTAACCAATGCTATCATCTTGCTGTAGAGTTTCTTTTCCACAGAAGACGATAAATTAATTTTGCGAACAGGTAACTGCGCTAAATGCCCTCGTTTTACTTGGGCAAGGGCTTCACCCTTTTCCGGATTTATAATTGTTTGATAAAACCAATTTAATAATCGCGAGTTAAGAAGGCCTAATATGTAATGCAAGCTTATATCTTTTTCACTCGGCAAAATAGTATATAAATTATCGCGAACAATAAATTGCTCTTGGTCTATTACAGCAACCAAAGAGTCTCCGGTTTGTCGTATAACTATTTTTTCAGGTGCATCATAACCTGCAGAATATCGAGGTTCCGCAAGCCAGTCACCAAAACTAATCCAATAAGCATTGTTCCAAAGAATTTGATACTTTTGAATAAGGCTTCCTCTTAATAAAGGACGAAATGTTGAATTGAGTTTCTTTTCTGAAACAAATGGTTTTTCATCCACGATTTTGCGTGTCTGATGAGGGCTGCCTTTCCCTACCTGAAAAGGCTTTGCGCCCTGCGTAATAATACACACTTTATCAAGAACAGGAAATCTCCGTAATTTATTGGCAAAGCCAGTTAATTCTGGTCTTTCAAGGATGTTGACGGGTTTTCCATTAGTATCTTGCCATCTTTGTTGTGGGATAAAGTATTCGCTTTGCGTATTGTCTTTTTCGACAACTGTAATCATGATTTTAGAGGCTGATTTTGAGATTACTTTTCTGATAATAACTATTTCCGTATCTACCGTAGCTTCTAAGAAAACTGGATGACGGTAATGAACTATGTTTTCAACTTGTGTTTTGCTAAAAACATATTGCCTGATTTTATTAGACTGAATATTTAGAAGCCAAGTATTTGGAATAATCATACCAAATAAACCACTTTTCCTTAGCAAGGAAA
This sequence comes from Planctomycetota bacterium, assembly GCA_016207825.1. Classification (NCBI taxonomy): domain Bacteria; kingdom Pseudomonadati; phylum Planctomycetota; species Planctomycetota bacterium. Next base: position 196,835 of record JACQZI010000010.1, read on the forward strand.
GAGATTTTTCGAGGAATAATATATAAGAATCTAATTGATAATCTTGGGATTCAAATTTAGCCAATAAATACTTTGTTGTATTTGAAGACAACAAAGCACCATACGGTGGGTTTCCAATGACCACGTCAAACCCGCCCTTTTTCATAACCCTATCAAACTGTTTGTCCCAGTTGAATGGTTTCACCTTATACCAGTCATCGCCGAAATATTTCTTTAATGATATGGCATCACCGGAGACGAGCGAATTACCGCATTTAATATTACTGTTTAACATTGGGAGAACCGCCTGCCCGGAGATGAAAGACTCCCCGTCAAGCATCTTTAACATCAGGGATAGTTTGGTTACCTCTACTGCCTGTTCATCTAAATCCACGCCAAAGATATGGTCAAGCAGAATCTTCCGCTTTTCGAAGATATCAAGCTGGGGTAATTGTTCTTCATCTTTGAGTTGCAATTTCTTCTGCCCGGCAGAGTGCTTCAATTTAAGTTTCTTTTGCCTACGGTAGTAATTTATCATTTCCTCATAAGCCCTGATAAGGAAACTGCCTGAGCCGCAAGCCGGGTCTAATATCTTTAATTCCTTAATCTTTTTGGGAGGCAATTCCTTTAAGAGCTTGCCGATAGTATTTTGCACGATATAGTCAACGATATATTGAGGCGTGTAATAAACGCCCCCGGCTTTCCTGACATCCGGCTTCATTTCGTATTTGACCTGTTGCTCAGTTAATTTGATAGTATAACCCAGGTATTCTTCATAGATATTCCCCAGCACTTCCAGCGGGATGACATCGAATTGGTAAGGGTTATAGGTTTCCTTGATGATTTGTTCCATTACCGGGAAGTCAATAGCTAAATTTGCCTCCCATTCTTTGGGGCTGAAAAGGTCGCTATCAAAAGTGTTGTTGTAGCTTTTAAACTCTTCTTTGAGCAATAGCATGGTATTGGTGCCGATGGATTCTGTCCGTTCTCCAAACAGTTCGGATAGTTTCTTACGGTGTACCAGCCCGCGGTCTTCGCAGGAGCGCATAAAGACAATCCGGTCAAGGAGTTTCTGGGTAATTTCCTTTAGGTAATGGGCGTCCTTTTCCTTGTCGCCGGAATCAAAGAGCGCAGGATTATTCTTGTATATGTCTTTGGCTAATGCCTCCCGCCATTCTTTGAGGTCTTTAAGGATTGCCTTGTCTACAGGCAGTTTTTCCAGATTGGATTTCTTTAAGAGAAGTTTATCAAGAGTGCCGTTTAACGCCGATTCCTTGGAAAGAGGCCAGATATCGTCGTCAAAGGAATCAAGATAAAAGTTCAGCTTGCCGTATATTTTACGGCCTTTGATTGTATTTCTTAAATCAGGTTTGACGGTAACATCAAAAAGCCAGCTTTCTTCAAAGTTAGTCAGGAGGACAAACGGGACGCCTCTTTTATTATAGCCGTATTTCAGAACCTGTTCGGTATGGGCGGAAAGACCGTCTTTGGGTGTTTTGGCTTCAACGAATATTTTTATCTTGCCGTCTATTTTTAACCCGTAATCAACCCTGCCCCGTGAAACTGATTCTTCAGGGCTGACTTCATCGCGGTTAGTTATATCCCAGCCCAGGACGTCTTTTAGGAATGGATTGATAAAAGCCATTTTGGTGGCTTCTTCGTTATAAGTTTCTATCTTGCCGGCGGATTTCTCGCTTTCAAACTTCTCTATTAGTTTGGCGAGATTTTCTTTGGCAGTTTCTTTGGTTAGGGGCATATGTTTTTTAGTATACCTTTTCCTCTATCGTTATTCAATCTTTTTCAGGAGTATTTATCAGCACACCTCACGTTAATCTGCGGTTATAGTTTTACTTGACAACTGATTTAATAAGATTTATCCTATCGCAATAGGTTTAAGGAGAGCTAATATGCCGGTAACAAAAATGCTCGAAAAATGGTCGGGTCAAGTCCAGGAAATCACTATCGGCGCAACCAAATCAGAAGGCGGCTCCAGAACCAAATCCGTAAAAGTCGGCGGGGAAACCGCCATGCCTTTCCTCCATGAAGATGGAAAGATGCCCAATAAGCCCCTTATTGCCATGGAAGTCCTGGACTGGGTTCCGCCGGACTGGCACCCGGTTCTCAAGGAAACCTTTAAAGACGTCTTAAATAATCCCGCCAAATGGGCAAAGAAATGCCAGGATGAATACGGAGCTGACCTTATCTGCCTCAAACTCCTGGGCGCCCATCCAGAAAATAATAATACCTCCACGGCAGATATTGTCAAAACCGTCAAGGCCGTCAAAGATGCCGTCGGTTTACCCATCATTATCTGGGGATGCGGCAACGCGGAAAAGGATAACCAGCTTTTCCCGGCAATCAGCCAGGCATTGAAAGGCGAAAGAGCCCTTCTGGGGACAGCTACCCAGGATAACTACAAAACGCTCGCCGCCACCTGCATCGCGGATGGGCATAACATCATCGCGGAAAGCCCGCTTGATATAAATATCTGCAAACAGATCAATATCCTGCTTTCCGATATGGATATGCCCTTTGAACGCATCGTCATCTTCCCGACGACCGGGGCAATCGGTTATGGATTTGAATACGCTTATTCCATAATGGAACGCACCCGGCTGGCCGCCCTGGGCGGCGACAGCGCCATGGCCTGCCCTATAATCGGAGTCGTCTCTTCCGAAGCCTGGAAGACCAAGGAAGCCAAGGCGCCCGAATCCGAAATGCCCGGCTGGGGCGCACTGACCGAAAGGGCCATTTCCTGGGAAACAATAACTGCCTGCGGATTCCTGCTCGCCGGTGCCGATATATTAATTATGTACCACCCGAAATCGGTGGAACTGCTTAAGAAATATATCGAGCAGATGATGGCACGCTAAAGGCCATCATCCCTGCCCTAAAGCGAAAGGGAAAAACAATGGCAGAATCAACCTCCAAATCCAAAAGCGGAGCGAAGCGTCGTCCCGAGGATGTCAAACCCGATATCGAAATCGCCCAAGCGGCAAAGATAAAACCGATTACCCAAATCGCCAAGACTCTCGGCATTGACGAACGCTATATCGAGCCATACGGGCATTACAAAGCCAAAATCAGCCTTGATTTGCTGGATACGCTTAAGAATAAGCCGCTCGGGAAATATATAGTCGTCACGGCAATCACCCCAACACCCCTGGGAGAAGGCAAGACCGTCACAACAATCGGGCTTTCCATGGCATTGAATCACATCGGTAAAAACGCGGTTACCTGCATACGCCAGCCCTCGCTCGGTCCGGTCTTCGGGATTAAAGGCGGCGCGGCCGGCGGCGGATATTCCCAAGTCATCCCGATGGAGGATTTCAACCTGCACCTAACCGGCGATGTCCACGCGGTCAGCATCACCCACAATCTCTTGGCCGCATTCATTGATAACAGCATCTACCACGGTAACAAGCTTGATATCGACCCGAAAAATATCTTCTGGCGGCGGGTGGTCGATATCAGCGACCGCGCGCTCAGGAATATAATCACCGGTCTTAACGACGAGAAACTGCAGAGAGAAACCGGGTTTGATATCGCGGTTGCCTCCGAAGTAATGGCGATACTCGCGCTGACGGCGGACCTGAAGGATTTAAGGAAACGGCTGGGAAGAATCGTGGTCGCCACGGATAAAAATGGAAAGCCGGTAACGGCGGACGACCTTAAATGCGCCGGTTCCATGGCGATACTGATGAAAGACGCGCTTAAGCCGAATCTCCTGCAGACCCTGGAAAACACGCCCTGTTTCGTGCACGCGGGGCCTTTCGGGAACATCGCGCACGGGAACAATTCCATCATTGCCGACCGGATGGCGCTGCGCTTGAGCGATTACGTGGTGACGGAAAGCGGATTCGGGGCGGATTGCGGCGCGGAGAAATTCATCAATATCAAATGCCGGGTGAGTGGGTTAAAACCTGATTGCGCGGTGATAGTCGCTTCCATCCGCGCGCTCAAGATGCACGGAGGCCTGGGCAAAATAGTCGCCGGGAAGCCCCTGCCCGAAGAGCTGAAGAAAGAAAACCTCGGCGCCTTGGAAAAAGGCTGCGCCAACCTTGAGAAACACATAGAAAATATGCTGCTCCACGGCGTGCCGGTGGTGGTGGCTATCAATAAATTCACCACGGATACGGAAAAGGAAATCGAACTGGTCAGGGAAATCGCCCGGAAAGCCGGCGCCCAAGACGCCCTCACCTGCGATGTCTGGGCGAACGGCGGCGCGGGCGGAACGGACCTGGCCATGGCGGTCGCCAAGGCCGCGGACAAGCCTTCCAAATTCAGGTTCCTCTACGAAACGGAATGGCCCATAAAGAAAAAGATTGAGACTATCGCCACCAAAATCTACGGCGCCAAGGACGTTCACTACGAGCCCCTGGCAGAGGAAAAGATTAAAATGTATACGGAACTCGGCTATGACAAATTGCCGATTTGCATGGCAAAAACGCATCTTTCCCTGTCACACGACCCTGAATTAAAAGGAAGGCCTTCGGGATTTACTTTGCCGGTAAGGGACGTCCGCGCTTCGATAGGAGCAGGGTTCCTGTATCCATTATGCGGGAAGATGATGACCATGCCGGGTTTGCCGAGCAATCCGGCCGGCGCGCATTATGATATCACGGATGAAGGAAAGGTGCTGGGACTGTTCTAAGCCATCCCACTCCGCTTCCCCTCACGGGATGCCTGCCCTATTCTACAAATGGGACTCCCTATTTATTCGGGGTCCCCGAAACAGAGTGGAGCGGGGCTGGACTATGCTTCGGGAACGCCCAATCCTATTATTTTTGTGGGGAGGCAGCTGCTTACACAGATTTGAAATAATTACTGATTGCGACCGGCTTTAACGGCAATGCGTTTATTCCGTTTAGCCTGTTTGTCTATCAATTCTTTCTTCTTGGCTTTAGGGAAGCCTTTCACCTGGATTTCCCTTTTCATCGCCTTTGCCTGGCCGCCGCAGCGCTCCCGGTAGACCAATATTGCCGGAGTTCTTGTCCTGGTATAACGCGCGCCTTTGCCGGAATTGTGCATGGCAAGGCGATGCTCAATATCCTTGGTGATGCCGGTGTAGTAGGTTTTATCTGAGCATTCCAGTATATATAAGTACCACATAGGAAAGAGGAATAAACCCTTCGACTACGCTCCCGCCAGAGGCGAGGCTCGCCAAAGGCGGCAGGGTAACCCTTCGACAAGCTCAGGCTAAATGCGCGGGGCGAGATTTGTCATTTCCCGGATCCCGCTACAGCGGGAAACTCGCAAGCCGCTTGCAGCGCATCTATTCGCGCGTAATTTATTGCTAAAAGAACACTGGCTTTAAGGATTGCGCGGGGCGAGATTTGAACTCGCAAGCCTTGCGGCATACGCCCCTCAAACGTACGTGTTTGCCAATTCCACCACCCGCGCTTATTGTTACATGGATTTAATCCCACTCCTCCCGCCTTGCGGGATACGGGGACACCCGATTATTGGGAATCCCGAAATGGGCGAATCAGTTTTATCAGTTTAGCCTGTTTACAGAATAAATCAAGAAAAATATATCTTGCCTGCTCGGCTATAATTAATATAATGCAATTGATGAGGCGTTATTATTCCTTTAACCAATACCTGAAAGAAACCTTTCCGGGACACCGCATTTACAAGATACCGGTCCATGCCGGCTTAACCTGTCCCAACCGCGACGGAAAGGCCGGGACCGGAGGCTGTATCTATTGCGATAACCGCTCTTTCAGCCCTAATACGAGACAAAACAAACCATTATCCATAAAAAGTCAGGTTGAAGAAGGAATGAAATTCTATCGCACCAGGCACCAGGCAGATAAATTCATCGTCTATTTCCAATCTTTCAGCAACACCTATGCACCGATAGAAAAACTAAGGCAATTATATGATGAAGCAACAGGTTTTCCGGATGTAGTAGGGTTATCCATCGGTACACGGCCGGATTGCGTTTCTGAAGAAACCATCTCTCTTATCAGTAAATATACTAAAAAATATCTGGTCTGGATGGAATACGGGATCCAGTCAATACACAATAAAACACTTGATTTAATCAACCGGGGGCATACTTACGATGATTTCGCCAAGGCGGTAAATATAACCAAGGGCAAAGGTATAAAAATCGCCACCCATATTATCCTGGGACTGCCCGGAGAAACCAAAAACGATATGATAAAAACCGCGCAACAGGTCGGATTGCTCGGACTGGATGGCATTAAGATTCATCATCTTTATGTCGCTAAGAATACGGCATTGGAAAACCGGCATAATGAAAGCAAGGTAAAATTATTGACATTGGGCGAATATATTCCTTTAGTATGTGATATCTTGGAAAACCTGCCTGAAGGAATGGTAATCCAAAGGCTGGTCGGCGAACTTTCGGAAAGCTATGCCATCGCGCCGGCCTGGAACGTCCCTAAAGCTAAAATACTTTCGATGATAGAAGCGGAACTGGATACTCGCGGCTCTTACCAGGGAAGGCTTTTTCCGAAAATGCCCCGTTAGAGATTAACTAAGCTATGTTTTATACTTATGTGCTATTAAGCAAGAAAGACGGCAAATGGTATACTGGCTATATTAACGATTTACGGAAACGCTTCAAGGAACATAATGATAACTAGACTGCTTCAACAAAAGGGAGAGGCCTTTGAATTGATGTATTATGAGCATGCGTAAACAAATATGATGCTTTAGTTCGTGAGAAATACTTAAAAAGCGGGATGGGAAAACGATATCTTAAAAATCGCCTGAAGCGTTTCCTATCTCTAACGGGGTGCGACAAGTATAAAACTACAGATGAATACAGATAAACACAGTTTACTCAGAATAATAGACGTGAATGCTAATAGGTGCCGTGAGGCAACCCGCGTACTTGAGGATTATACAAGATTTGTCTTGGATAACGAACAGTTTTCAACCCAACTACGCGATATCCGGCATAAACTGACTGAATGCCTAAAACCTCTCGGCAATCTGGCGTCGGCACGTAATGTCCAAGACGATATCGGACGCGAGAATATCTCAAATACCTCTACCACAGCCGGAGTCGTAATTGCTAATTTTAAGAGACTCCAGGAATCATTAAGAAGCCTGGCTGAATATACTAAAACCATTAAGCCATCTCATTTCTATCAAAAGGGACTCCCTATCAATCCCGATTGTATCGGGAAACAAATTAGAACGAGGCAGATTACAATAGGGATAGAAAAACTCCGGTTTAATGCTTATGAACTGGAACAGCAAATTACATTCCATCTCTTCCCGAATAAGGCATTCCAAAATGTCCGGTTGTATGTCCTGGTCTCAACCGATTTAATCCATAAGCCCATCATAGAAATTGCCAGGGACGTCATCCGCGGCGGAGCAGACGCCCTACAGCTAAGGGAAAAATCCATGCCGGATAATGTACTGCTCGATATGGCGCTTAATATAAGAAAACTGACTATGGCTCATAAGGTATTATTTATCGTGAATGACCGGGTGGATATCGCGCATCTGGCCAATGCGGACGGAGTGCATTTGGGCGATAGCGATATCCCGATTAGGCAGGCGAGGAAGATATTAGGGCCGGATAAAATTATCGGAGCAACCAGCCATAATATTAAAGAAGCACTGGAAGCGCAAAATGAAGGCGCGGATTATATCTCGGTTGGGCCGATGTTCCCATCCCCCACCAAGCCGCACCTAAAGGCGGAAGGGCTGAAATATATCAAGGAAACCGCTCAGAAAATAAAGATTCCTTATGTCGCCATCGGGGGGATAAACAAAACCAATTTACCTTCGTTACTAAAACAGCATAAAAAACTGTTTAAATATCCGCTGAAGGCGGCGGTTTCTTCGGCTATTCTTGGAAAATCCAATCCGGCGGCGGAAACAAAGTTTATAAAAAAAGCATTAGCCTCAAAGACGCCAAGACACTAAAAAACAGCTTGGTAATTTTCCGGCTTAGTGCCTTAGAGTCTTGGTGGCAAAAATCACAAAGTTTTCTTGCATTATACAGGTTTTTATTATAGTTTGAATATGTCATTATAAAAATGAAAGGAGGTGATAACATGGGAGACCTGTATGTTGTCCAATCAAAGGTAAAGGAATTCATCAAGAAAAAAGGTTGCAACACCAGCGCTGACGCGGTAAAGATGCTCAGCAAAACCATCGAAGAACACCTGGTCAAGGCAGTCACCAGGGCAAAGGCAAACAGGAGGAAAACCGTAAAGCCGTCAGACCTTTAAACTAGGGATATCATGAGCGATACCCGTCCCCGATAGCCATCGGGAGAACGTGGATAAACCAGGAATCTAAACGCAACCTTAAGTGAACTGAATCCGGGGGCATGATGTTCACCCCGCACCTTATGTGGTGCGTGGGTAAAAGCTCATCGTGTCTCCGGATTTTTATTAACAGGGAATGTAGTGTAACTGTTATATTTATAAGCATATAATTTTATTATACTAAATTAAAATTTTATTCCAAACCACATACTAAGACAAGGAAAATGGAGCAGGCGGTTCCACACCCGTTGAGCCAAATGCTTATCCGCCCCCATCTCTCCGTATTATCGTTCGGGACAGATTAGCAGGACTTATCCGGAGCGGCCCAATTATTTACTATTTTCACCACCCACCTATCGGGATGTATACTATTGGCGCGGGAGATGTAGATTATAGGTGGGGCGCCGGATAAGAGCGTATTTCATAACACTCCGGCTTTGTCACCCTGAGTAAAGCGGAGGGTCTCGTTTGGCTTATAATGAGATTCTTTCCGCCTGACCCCGAAGACATTCGGGGCTTGGCGGGCGCGGAGTTTACTCTGAAGCATTGGAGATGCTTCGCTCAGCATGACAACTGTTGAAGGGCTCAGAATGACCTCGCTCCACTTCGTTTTCCGCCAATCCGCCTCAGGCGGACTGGCATGGCGGGACACCCGATTAACCCCGCTCCGCTGCGCTTCGGGGTCACTCCGAATAATCGGGAGTCCCGGTATGGGTGTAGGGAGCCCCATACCGAAGGTATGGGGCAGTTAGTTAGGTTATAAAATGCGCTATAGGATTACCAGCCCAGATTCTTTCAAGGCTGATTTCAAACGGATATCTATATCCCGCACAAGATGCGAAACATACCAAGAATCCAATTATCCCCACCAAGGGTTCTGGGCAAGAAAGATGTCAAAAGTTAGCTCATAAACCGCCAATTTCTCACGCAAAGTTGCAGTCCACAGCAACTTTATTTGACTTCTCAAAAAACAGACAGCAACTTTAATTCCATTAAAGTTGCACTACAGGGCAACTTTATGTTGGATTTTGGCAGATTGGGCAAGCAATATCTCTAAATAAAGCCATATTTGCCGCCTGAGGATGACTTGCCTCCGGAGAGGACATTGGAACCCTATGCCTAACTCCTTATAAATAACACTGTTGGGACAAGTGAGCAGAAGTGAGCAAGTAGGGGTAGGGTACCCCCTATACTACCCTGCCCTACTGCAACATCTCCCCTAAGATAGGAACAGCACTGAGGTAAGGCGGAATCCGTTCTCTGGTATGACAGAATCCATGTAGAGGTATGGCAGAAACCGTACTTAGGTAGGACAGGAACAGCCCGCCTGACCGGACGGGCAGGTATTCCGGTAGGCAGGAACCCATATCCCGGTAGATTGGAATCCGCACTCCGGTAAAGCGGAACTACGACTCCGGTAGGGTGGAACTACTACCCCGGTAAGATGGAATCACTACTTAGGGCAGGCGGAAACCATTATCGGGTTAGATAGAGAATATGCAGGTCAATTATTTTTATGGGTGGTATGACGTCCTCTGAATTAGAATTAATATCTGTTATTATTCCACTCTTTTGTTGCATTATATTAAACTAACCAAGAAACAGATTAAAGAATTAGATGATTTCTTAAAGATTAAGCGCCTGCCTTTGGCTCCTGATGAAAAAAGGATAAGAACGCGAGGGCAGGCAGTTTGCTATTCTGCTGAAGGCTGGCCGGTTAGCGATATCGCCAAAAAGCTAAATACATACGAACGCTCGGTCTGGCGCTGGCTGGAGCCCTGAATACATTCGGGACATTCGCCTTAATTCGCAATACCTGTGTTTGCGCCTGTATTCACCAACGCATTAAAATCTGGATTTTTCCCGGAATTTTTGCTATAATAAAAAGTCTTAATTATGCAACTTTGGGGGAGTAGCAACATGAAGAATATTCTATACCCGGAAAGGCTGAATGTCACCGAGGCGCTTCTGTCTGAAAACATTTCCAAAAGAGCTGATAAAACAGCCCTTTATTTTAACGACCAACAAATAACCTACAAGAAATTAGGGGAAGACGTAAACCGTTTCGGCAACGTCCTTAAAGGCCTGGGCATAAAACCGGGTGAAAGAATATTACTGGTCCTTTTAGATACGCCTTATTTTTATTACGCCTTTTTGGGGAGCATCAAATACGGCACCATTCCGGTCCCGATAAATACCACCCTTAAAAAAGCCGATTACGAATTTATCATTCAGGACAGCCAAGCAACCACAATTATTACCTGGGAAAAAAGCGAGGCGGCTCAAGCCAAATCAGCTTCATTAAAACATACTATTTTCTGCGATAAACCCTTTGACGGACTTATGGCAAAGGCGTCTCCGGAATTAAAGCCGGCTGACACATCAAAGGATGATACCGCCTTCTGGCTATACAGCTCCGGGAGCACCGGAAAGCCAAAAGGAGTCCTCCACCGGCACCGAGACATCCTTTTCACCGCCGATACTTACGCAAAAGAAGTGTTAAAGATATCTGAAAAAGACATTATCTTTTCCGCCAGCAAGTTATTTTTTGCGTATGGGCTTGGCAATTCGCTTTCTTTCCCTTTAAGGGCAGGCGCATCGGTAATCGTCTTTTCCGAAGGACCATCACCGGAAAATGTGCTGAATATTGTAGAAAAGCTTAAGCCGACAGTATTTTTCGGGGTGCCCACCCTTTATAACTCTATGCTAAAGCGTATGAAGGGTAACCCTTTCAGTTCTGTCCGTATCTGCGCCTCAGCCGGAGAAGCCCTGCCTCCGGAGATATACAAGAAATGGGAAAAGGTCACGGGGCTGGAAGCGCTTGACGGAATCGGTTCAACCGAGGCCTTACATATTTTCATTTCTAATTTTCCGAACGGCGTAAAGGAAAATTCAACAGGGAAAACCGTGCCTGGTTACGAGGCAAAAATTATAACTACTGAAGGCAAAGAGCTCGCCGACGGAGAAACGGGGTATCTCGTTATCCGCGGGCAAAGCATCACCCCTTCTTACTGGAACCGGCCGGATGAAAATAAAGCGAAAATAATGGCAGACGGATGGTTCAACACCGGCGATATGTATAGTAAGGAAAACGGTTACTTTTTCTGCCAGGGGCGCGGTGATGATATGCTTAAGGTCGGCGGCATTTGGGTTTCACCGGCGGAAATAGAAAATGTAATTACCTCTCATGCCGCGGTGCATGAATGCGCGGTTGTCGGACATAAAGTGGAAGGACTGGTAAAACCTTTTGCCTACGCGGTTTTAAACCAGGGATACGATAAAACCGAGGAGTTTTCCAAAAAACTCCTTGCCGAAGTGCAGGAAAAACTTCCCAAATACAAATGGCCGTGGGAAATACGGTTTGTCGATTCCCTCCCCAGGACCAGCACGGGAAAAATCCAGCGCTTTAAATTAAGGAATAGTCAGCCGGAATATTCGGCGAGAAGCTGAAAGAAACTCCGCTTACGGCTTGGCTTTCTTACTTATCGCGACAAATGCCATCTGGAGGTTATAAAGCACTTCCTTCATTGCCTGGGCTTCTTCAGGCGTGAGATTTCCTTTGGTCTTGGCTTCCAAAATCTGGATAGTATCGATAAGGTATTTCGCCTCAGGTAAATTCATTTCCTTCTGCCCGGTTGCCGGGTGCGGCACCTGCCCCAAAGCCATTAAAGCCTGTGTGGCCAGTGTGGAAATGAAATGGATAAAACTGGGCCCTTCGGGACCTTCGGCTTCTTCACCTGGGGGTTCTTTTGAAGCAGAACTTTGGGCAAATTTTTCCTTCTCAGCCCGGGCCCGCATTTTCCAGTCTTCGTCTATATGCTTTTCTTCTGACATATTATATAATATATAACATCTGTTCACTAAATAGTCAAGTAGAAAATGAGTTGACATAATAACTTTTATATAATATCCTGTTATGTCATGGAAGAAATGGACCTAATCAGGCAAAGCCAGCAGAATAACCGCCAGGCTTTTAACCAGCTGGTGCTGAAACACCAGGACGTATTATATAATACATTATACCGGATGATAGGCAATGAGGATGACGCACTGGATATCTGCCAGGAGGCATTCATCCGGGCATTTGTCAATATCAAAAGTTTCAGGGGAAATTCATCGTTCCTGACATGGCTCTGCCAGATAGCAATCAACCAGTATTACACTCATCACCAGAAGGCCAAAAAAGAGAAAGAACGCAAGGTTGATTACCAGATAGTCCAGAAAAAACAAGTCGTCCAGGCATATTCATCCGGGCTGACCGATATGAATAACCCTTCAATAAACCCAACCCAGCCGGTTCAAGCCAAAGAACAGGAGGAAACGGTCCAGAACGCCCTTAATTCGCTTGAGCCGGAAATGAGGAAAATTGTTGTATTAAAAGACATGGAAGATTTATCCTATACGGAAATTTCCGCAATGGTCAAAAAACCAGTTCATATCGTCCGCACACGGCTCTGCCAGGCACGCCAACAGTTACGAACTGCCCTAAAAAAATATTTATAGAAAAACAATTTTATTTAGCATGTTTTAAAACCGCCCCAGTCTAATATAGTGGAAAGACAAGAGAAACCGCTAAAGGGGATATTAGAATAAAAGGAGCAATGAAATGACGGCTTATCAAAATCAGGCAGATGATAATCAAAAAGGGAAAGCAAAAACGGGCACGTCTAAACTCCAGTTAACTGGAGAAACGCTCGGTAATTTCCGCATCACAGAAGAATTAGGCAAGGGAGGGATGGGCGTTGTTTACAAGGCTTACGACCGCGCGCTTGACCGCGTGGTGGCAGTCAAGGTCTTGCCCCTCCATCTGGCAGAAGACAATGAGTTCATTAAAAGATTTATCCGCGAAGCCAGAATCGCTGCGAAGCTCGAGCATCCGAATATCGTCCAGATTTATTCGGCCGCCAAATCAGGAAACCTCTGGTACATCGCAATGCAACTTGTCAACGGCAAGCCCCTTTCAGCTTACCAGAAAACCAAAACAAAGTTTTCCATAAAGGACGCTTTGCTTATTACGCGTGCGGTGGCAGACGCCCTTTTCACCGCCCACCGGATGGGAATCGTCCACAGGGATATCAAGCCATCCAATATCATGATAGATGAAAAGGGACAAGTCAAAGTGATGGATTTCGGGCTGGCGCGCGCCATGGTCGCGCGCAACAAGATAACCCATACCGGGCTTTACCTTGGGACACCTGAATACAGCTCTCCGGAACAATGCGAGAGCTCTGTAGTAGATGAAAGAGCCGATATCTATTCGCTGGGAGTGGTATTATACGAATTGCTTTCGGGCAGAGTCCCCCATGTCGCCGAAACACCGCTGGCTCTCTTTAAAAAGATAGTGGAAGAACCGCCTATCCCGATTAAAATGATTAATTCCAACGTCCCCGCTTCCGTAGCCAACCTGGTAAATAAAATGATGGAAAAAAACAAGGAAAAGCGTTACCAGTCTACAAGAAATATTATTGAGGATATTGACAGCATTCTCAAAACCGAAGCGCTGCCGGTAGCCAAAAACGTAATCAGGATAAATGATTCAGGTGACCCTAAAGCCACTCCGGCTATTCCTGTCAAGAAACACGGGAAAAGAATCATCGTAATAACCAAATCACCCTTCCCCGTGCTATATACATTAATAGGGGTCGCTGCCGGGATATTACTGGTGTTATTTATTGCTTTCCGCAATAAACCTTCCGAACCAGATAAAACAATTGATTCATATCATGGGAAAAATGTTCCGGCCAGCCAGCAAACGGTTGATACGGCACAAGAAGCGGAAGATATTAAAACAGTTGTCTTTGATTTCCAGAATCTCGGTAATAACAGCGATGCGAAATGGCTGGAAATAGCAATTCCGGAAATGCTTATTGTCAATCTTAACCAGTGCCAAACGCTTAAAACCATCCCCCGCCCATCGCTTATGGAAAAGATAAAGCAGACAAAAAAGATAATAGACAGTAATTCTCTTTTCAGCCCGGAAGCCAAGTCTATTTTAAACGGGTTGAAAGCCGACGTGGTAATAGTAGGAAAGTTTTTTATTCCCGAACCGCCTAAAATCAGGGTTACCGCAAGCATTTACCGCTATGACGGCAAAAACCAGCCCGGATTAATACATATTGCCGATTGTGGGAAAGACGGGGCTAATTATAATAAAGACCTGCTTAAAATCATTGATGATTTAACTGTAAAAGTAATAGACACCTTAAAGGAAAAAGGACAGCCATACCTAGTCCAGGCCAGCCGGATTTCCTTGCCCGGCTCGCCTGATACGGCAAAGTTAATGGTGGCGCAACTGGACCAGGCTAAACAGCTTAATGCTTATCTGGGAAAGAACAAAAACGAGCATCTTGATAAAACGAATATGAGAGACTACGGCAATAAGAGCATGGAACTTTCAAATGCCCCCGCAGCGCCTAAGATAAGCAAACCTGAAGAAAATAATATCATCGTTGCCGAAAAATCAATGGAAGAACCTGAACTTCAAGGATTATCCGCAGAAGGCGGTTTTGTAGAACTAACGGATGAAGAGAAAAAACCTAAGGACGAATCGGTTAAAGGCGATATCGAAACAAAGCTGGCTGAAAAAGAAAAATCAATCGACAAAACAAGCGATATGCTTGATAACAAAAACGGGCCATCCCAGGAAGAAATAGAATTAATAAATAAATTAAAAATGCTATATAACACCATCCAGCGGATGGAACAAAAAGATAAGGAAGCGAGGTAGTGGTTATGAAATGCGATAATATCAGAGAATTATTAAGCGCTTATATTGATGACGAGCTTTCCGAAAAAGAGTCAACAATGGTCAGGCACCATCTGGAAGATTGCCTCGATTGCAAGGAGGAAGCCGTTGAATTAAACAAGGTGCGGCAAATGATGAAAGAATTGCCTATGGTAAAAGCACCGGGCGAACTTGTTGACAGGATAAATAAAGGGTTAGACGGTATTTCCCAACCTAAACACGTAAATATTTTTACACGATACCAATGGATAATACCCAGCCTGGCGACAGCCGCGGCAGCGTTCCTGGTCGTTTACGTAGGCTTAATACTGCAACCGTCTAAAACGACCGAGATAACCGATAATCAGGCCGGCAATGCCGTTCCCGAACATACACTTTTGCCAGCCAATTCGCTTGCGGAATATGAAAAAGCACAACCAGAAGGGTTTACGTGGAGCGTCAACGACAAAACTGACAAACCCGTAGTGTTTTCACAAAAAGTCAATATTGCCTCTAAAAATAATGATAAAGCTTTACAGGATATTAAGGCCATCCTTACACATTATTCAGGTAAAATCGCTGATGGCAAGGCAGGAAAAAAGAGTGAAACACAAAAAGCAAGTAATAATATCTTAACAAAAGGAAAATCGGATACGGAAAGGCAAAAGAGCAAATTAAAAACATATCAGGTCAAAGTAATCCTGCCACTTAACCAAAAAGAAGCTTTTATTGAGCAGCTTAAAATACAGAAAATAGGCGATGTTAAAGTGGCTGACTTGGAAAAAGCCCAAACGGGCTCTCTTACCGTCCATGAATTATTAACTGATGAACTGGTCACCAAAGTTGAAGATAAATTAAACAATAAAATGCTGGAAACAAAAACTGATGTCGAAGATTCATACGGTTGTTTAGCTAAAGAAGATAATAAAACAGGGCCGAATAAACAAGAAAAATCCAATAGAGGAAATTTTGCCGGTGCGATGAAAACCCAGCCAGCGCCGACCGCCCCCACGCAACCGCAGGAAGGCAATTCATTTTTTGAAGAAACCGAAAGTAACCTAAAAAAACTACCTGACAATACCGACCAGGAATTCGAGGATGCCGATAATGAGGAAAAATCTGATGAAGTAAATGAATTAAAAGACAATGCAGAGCAGTTAAAGAAAATAGACGATTCTTTGGTCATACTTCATGATTTGGAATCACAGAAACAAGTAAAAGAAAAAGGAAGCGACAAATCAAGAGGTTTTTCAACTGGCGAAAACAAGGAATTGTCAAAAGATAGAGGCGCATCTGATTTCGGCTTGATAGAGTTAATCATTATTCTAGATGAGGAATAAATTCTCTCCCGGCAAGCCGGGGGTGAAAGGAGGATAGAAACATGAGAAGAATAATAGCACTGCTAATACTGACAGTAGGTTTCATCATAGCGATTAGTCCCCTATCCGAAGCGTGCGGTGTTATTGATATAGACCGCCGGATTTTACCGCCCAATACACAGGTCACCAATATGTCCGTCCAGAAAACCGCGCTCGATGTCAAGATTGAAAACCAGGTGGCCATGGTTACCGTTGACGAGGTATTCCACAATTCCAACAACTTTCAGGCGGAGGGAATATTTATCCTGCCAATACTCCCGGAAACAACGGTACAGGATTTATCCCTGTGGATTAACGGTAAAGAAACCAAAGGGGAACTCTTGGACCGCGATAAAGCCCTGCAGTATTACCAGGAAACCGTGCGCAAGATGGTTGACCCGGCGCTTCTGGAATACGCTGGACATGATTTACTCAAACTACGCGTTTTCCCCATTCCAGCAGCAAGCCAGGATTTGGGACAGGGACCGGGCAACGTAAGAATTAAGTATACATATACATACCGCTTGCCGAATGATAACGGCATATGCGTTTTCCGCCATCCATGGGGAACGAATAAGTTTTCCAGCGCAGCCATTGATTCAGCGGTTATTAACGTGGCTCTTAATTCAAACATCCCGATTAAAAGCATTTATTCGCCGACTTATCCGGCAGTTGATATCATCCGAAAAAGCGATAGCAACACATCCATCAGCTTTGAGCAGAAAAACATGAAGCCGGATAAGGATTTCATTCTTTATTACACTCTCTCGGAAAAGCAATTCGGCGTTAACCTGACCACATATAAAAAATCAACAGGGGATGGCTTTTTCATGATGATGCTTTCTCCCAAATATGAGACGGAAGATTCTGAAGTCGTAAAGAAAGACGTCGTGTTCGTCATGGACACATCCGGTTCCATGCTTGATAATAAAAAAATAGAACAGGCAAAGAAGTCCCTGGAATTCTGTATCCATAGCCTGCGCGAGGAAGATCGCTTTAACCTGGTTACTTTCAGCAGCGAGGTAAGGACATTTAAAAGCAACCTGCAAGAAGTAACCACCACCTCTAAAGAAGATGCGATTAAATGGGTAAGTGAAATAGACGCACGCGGAGGGACAAACATTGACAGCGCACTCCAAACCGCGATTGAGATGTCCGATACATCGAGCAAACGGCCGTATCTGATAATATTCATTACGGACGGTATGCCGACTGTCGGCGAAACATCCCCGGATAAAATAGTAAAGAATGTTACGTCAAAAAATACCAAGAATATCCGCATTTACACCTTCGGCGTGGGGTATGATGTCAACACCCATCTTCTGGATAAGATTGCCGAAGAAAATCAAGGGGCGCGTGAATATATCACTCCGGATGAAAATATCGAGGTCAAAGTATCCAACTTCTATGATAAAATTGCCTATCCGGTCCTTTCGGATGTAAAATTGGAAGCAGCTAATATAGAGATTTATGACCGTTATCCACAAAAGCTTTCGGATATGTTCCGCGGTTCGCAGATGATTATTTTCGGACGGTATAAAGGCGGTGGGCAAAAACTGATTACACTCACCGGAACGGTTAACGGAGAACCCCGCAAGTTTGAATATGAAGCAACCTTTGCCGAAAGGAACGAAGTAACCGATTTCATCCCAAGGCTTTGGGCGACCAGCAAAATTGGCTACCTCATGGATGCAATCAGACTTCATGGCGAAACCAAAGAAGTCAAGGAAGAAATTGCTAAACTAGCGATTGAATACGGCATTCTTACCAAGTATACTTCCTGGCTGGTACTAGAGGACATAAAAAACGAGCCTAACACCCCTACCCCGCCAGGTTTAAGCCAAGGCTTTAGCGGAACTTCAATGGAAAATGAACTGAAGGACGAAAGTATTTCAGTACGAAAAAGTAGCGGTGCTGGTGCAGTAGAAAAAAGCAAAGAAGCGGATAAGTTACAAGAAGGGAACTATGATGGAAAAGAGGCCGGGACCGGACATCTCGGCAGGACGATTAAGGAAAAGGTAAAACAAGTCGGCGATAAAACATTCTACTTAAGCGACGGCATCTGGTACGATAGCCTCTATACGGAAAAGGACAAGGATAAAACAACTAAAATAGAATACCTAGGCGATAAATACTTTGGATTGATTAAAGATAATCCGGAATTAGGCAAATACTTTGCCTTAGGCGACAAGATTGTAGTTTGCTTCGGCGATAAGATTTATGAAATTACTTCAGCAGAATAGAAAAAATAATATGAAAAGGAGGTGCGTATGCTGAAACGTTGGATGGCACTCATGATAGTGCTGATACTGGTAGCCGGCAACCCCGTGATGTGGGCGCAGGATAAGGGCGACGAAGAATCCACCCAAACTAAAATAACCAAGGTAGTGTTTTATAAACACGGCATGGGCTATTTTGAAAGGGAATGCGCCGTAAAAGGCGATGCCACCATCACCCTCGGATTCAAAACCAACCAGATGAAAGATATCCTGACTTCGTTTTTCGTGGTTGATAAGAACGGGGGAAAAATCACAACCGTGGGTTATGATTCAAAAGATCCGATTGACAAGCAACTGGAAAATATCTTAATCAGGGTTCCCGAAGGCGCGGCTTTGACCCAGTTTCTGGCACAACTCAAAGGCGCAAAGATTGAGGTTAAAATCGGAAATGAAATCTTTCAGGGAACTATCATGGGTATTGAACCGATTTCCCAGAAGATGGATAATATGACCGTTACCGCTTATAAATTAGTGATACTCAAAGCGGATGGAGAAATAAAACCGGTTAACTTACTGGAAATAAGTTCACTGAAACTTCTGGATGAACCGATTCAGAAAGATTTGAAAAGGGTGCTGGATATTTACCTTAATTCTAAATATACGGACCGCAAACAGGTTAAAGTAATCTGCAACGGCAAAGGCGACAGGAATATCATGATGGGCTATCAACTGGAAATGCCCATATGGAAAACATCCTACCGCCTGATACTGGATGAAAAGGAAAAACCGTATCTGCAAGGCTGGGCAATTATAGAAAACCCAACTGATGAAGATTGGGCCGATGTCCAAATGTCTTTTATTGCAGGAAATCCGATTTCATTCAGCATGGACCTTTATACATCATATTATCCCCAGCGGCCGGAAATCAACCTGGCAAGCATTATCCCACTGGTCGGTGCATTATTTAATACTATAGAGCTGGCTAAAGGAAACTCTGATGCGGCTGATAAGATGTATGATGAAGGAAATTACGCGCTGGAAGAAAAAATGCAATATGGTGGCGGGCGAGGAGGATATGCAAATAAATCAAAGGCACCAAATAATGCACCAGGGATGATACCTGCCCCAAATATGTCCATGTTATTGCAGAATTCCGTAAACGCACTGACAAGCGGCATGCAGGTAGGGGAACTTTTTGCCTATAACGCAAAGACACCCGTCTCTATCAGCCGCCGTCAGGCAGCGATGGTCCCGATTATTACCGATACGGTAGAAGGCAATAAGATTCTCTATTACCGCGCGCAGGTTTCTCCAAGACTCATGAATGCCTTTTATATGACCAATTCCACTAAATTAACACTGGAAACAGGACCGATGACCATATTTGAAGGCTCTACATCCATCGGCGAAGGCTTATTAAAAGAATCTCTGCAGGCGGGGATGAAAGAAATACTCCCTTACGCTATAGAGACCGGATGCACGATTGAAGTAACCAATAAATATACATCAAAGCCTGTCCATAAATGCAAGATAACCAACGGGATGCTGGTAATGAACAGTTATTCCATGAACGAAACGGCTTATAAGCTTGCTAATAAAACAGGCCGCGATCAGGTAGTTTATTTAGATCATCCCCGCACCGGCGGTTATACTTTGATTGAACCCAAAAAAGCTGATGAGGAAATTCCAAGCTACTACCGTTTCAAATTTGATTTGGCGGCCGGCAAGAGCATTGATTTCACGGTTACCGAACAAACCGAAACCGCATCGCAGATATACCTGCAAAATATTTCCACTGACCAAATCAGGTTCTATTTAAGCCAATCACCGCTTTCTTCCAGCGCTAAGAAGTTTTTGGAAGAGTTGACGGTTTTAATGGGACAGGTTTCCGAGCAGAAAAGAGTCTATAGCGAATATCAAACCGAGCTTGACCGTTTGTCAAGAGAACAAAATGAATACAGGCAAAACTTAAATGTCCTGAATATCAATAATCCCAAAGAACGCGAACTCAGGGAAAAGTGGGTTGACAAACTCGATAAGGCTGTCGAACGTGTTGACACCTTAAAAAGCTTGATGAAAGAAACACTGGACAAGCAAAACACATTACAGCAAGAGCTGGGAAAGAAAATCCAGGGTTTTAACGACTAACTGTTAAATAGACCTGTTTTAAAGGGGCGGACTTAAAAGCCGCCCCTTTTTATTTCAGCGTATATAAATAACTCTTGACCAAAGCCTAAGCTATAGTTATAATCTTCCTTTAATGGAATACAAAGATTATTATAAAATCCTGGGCGTATCCAAAAATGCTTCTACGGATGAGATAAAATCTGCATATCGCAAACTTGCCCGCAAGTATCATCCCGATGTAAACCCGGGTAATAAAGAAGCTGAACGACATTTTAAAGAAATAAACGAGGCGAATGAAGTATTATCAGATTCTGAAAAACGGAATAAATACAACCAATTAGGATCTGATTGGGAAAGAGTTTCACGCGACCAGGATTATGCCAGACAGTATTACAGCCGCGCCCGGACTTCCCCCCAATGGGAGGAAGTCAAATTCGGCGGAGGTGGCGATTTCAGCGATTTCTTCGCATCATTCTTCGGGGAAGAAGACATACTTTCCGCGCTTGGCGGCATGGGTGGTACTAGATTCCGAACGAGTTCACGCCAACCCAGAGGCTATAACGCTTCTCAATCGGGGCAGAATATAGAGGAAAAACTGGAAATTACCCTTGAAGAAGCATTCCATGGAACCAAACGACTTTTGCAGCTACAAACCAGCCAAGGCTCAAAGCGTATCGAGGTAAAAATCCCTAAAGGCGTAACCGAAGGGTCTAAAATAAGATTAGCCGGGCAAGGCGGACCGGGCATTGCCGGCGGAAACCCCGGTGATTTATATCTTATCATAAAAATATTACGGCACCATTTGTTTGAATTAGACGGGTATAACCTACGCTGTGAAATTCCTGTCCTTGATTACGATGCAATTACGGGAACGAAGATTCAAATATCCACCCTGGAAGGAAAAGTCGACTTAAAGATTCCGGCAGGAACACAATCAGGAACAGTTTTACGCCTGCGCGGACAGGGATTACCACAATCCGGCAGTAAGACAAGAGGTGATTTGTTTGTTAAAATAAGAATAGTTATCCCTGAAAAGCTTACGATTAAAGAAGAAAAACTCGTGCAGGAGTTAAAGAATCTCCGCCAGCAACGCGGCGTGGATGAAAATATCAGGAAAAACTAACCAGTATAGCCAATAGTTAGAAAGGAGCAAATATGCCCTATTTTTTCAATGCAGAAGAAATTATGGAAGTAGCCATTCTTATCGAGAAAAACGGAGAACAGTTTTATCGCTTGCTCATTGATGAAACGAAAGATAACGACATAAAGAAAATATGTGCCAGATTACGGGATGATGAGAAAAAGCACCAAAAGGTTTTTGAGGAAATGCTTAAAAAAACTATGTCTAAAAAGCCAGCTTCGGTATCTGTAAAAGAATTTCCTGAAGATGATGCTAAACACCTTAAAAAAATGGCTGATGCCAATGTATTTACCAGAAACCTTTCTGCCAAGGAAATCGCATCTAAAATAAAGACCGATCAGGAAACCATCCGTTTCGCGTTAAAGATAGAGAATGAATCTATTGCCTTCTATGCCCAGCTAAGAAAATTTACCAGCTCTGATATGGGGGGAAACGATATTGATAAGATTATTAAAGAAGAGCAAGCTCATTATAATATATTGGACAAACTGCTGACCGATAAGATTAATCCAAGGGAAACCTGTTGAGCAAAGAATTCATATCATCAGGAAGCGGGACAGAAAAATGGAGGGGTTTTTGACTGACTGGATGCGTAAAGTTTATCTCACTTGAATGTAAAGCAGTTCTCCTAAACTTCAGTTTATAATCCCTGGCAAAAGCAAACCTGCGCTCCCCCACCAAGGGATACCCAAGCTTTACAAACTGGATTCTGATCTGGTTGGTCCTGCCGGTGACCGGCTCCGCTTCCACCACCGTAAAACCCCTGTGGCGTTCGATTACCCGGTAGCGCGTCTCGGCCGGTTTTCCTTCTATCTGGTTCATAAGCTCCGCACTATCCCGTTTCAGAACACCCTGGACAAAAGCAATATACTTTTTCTTAATTGCTTGATTATGGAATTGCTTCATTACTTCCTGTTGTATTTTTTTGCCTTTGGCATAGATGATTACTCCTGATGTTTCGTAATCAAGCCGGTGGCATGGGTGCGCTTTGACATCTAGGCCTCTTTTACGAAGTAAGTCATTCAGGATATCAGTTAAAACGCGTTCGTGTTTGCCAGGGGCTGAAATAACCAACATATTTGCCGGTTTGTTTACTACCATTAAGTAATCGTCTTCGTAAATGATGTCTATCATAAGTTAAGATATAGACTATCAAATAAAAAGTTAAGTGTCAATAATGCCTTGACCATATTTCACGGTAATGTTATATTATTCGGCTATGAATACACGCTTAGGCAATTTCTGTAATAAGGTAATTGAAACCGGCTGTTTATTAAGCCTTATCATCATTCCGCTTTTATTTAATCCATATGCCGAACAGCCGGGCAGGACTTTTGAAGGCAGCCGTGTTTTTATACTGCGTTCAATAACCCTTGTAATGATACTGGCGTGGGTGGTACAAAAACTAGAAACGGGCAATTGGAAATCAGGTATTAAAAGCTGGAAAAATCACCACCCACTGGCGATATTAACGGCAATTCTGGCTACTTTCTATTTTATAAACAGCTTTATCTCTCCTTATTTCCCGGTAACATTAAAGGGATTTTATCTGCGCGATGAAGGTTTTTACACCTTCTTCTCCTATATTATTATTTTCTTCCTGATAATACAGACCACAAAAAAACAGCAACAGCTGGATTTATTAATCACGGGTTTGGTTTTATCGAGCATCCCCATAACATTTTACGGAATATTACAGCATTTCGGGATAGACCCTATCTGGAAGGATAAAATCAGCGACCGTGTAACCGGAACCTTCGGCGGACCCATCTTTATGGGCGCGTATTTAATCATGGTTATCCCGCTGGTTTTATCCAGGCTTATCGAAAACATACGGCGGATTCCTTTGAATATTTGCTATGGAGTTATTTTATTGTTACAGCTATCGGCACTCTATTTCACCAAAAGCCGTGGTCCGGCTGTGGGATTTGTGGCCGCCATCACCTTATTTATCCTGATAATCACCGCACGGCGCAGGATAAAATGGGTGTTCATCTCAATTATCGCGATAATGATAATTCTAACTATTTTATTGATACCCAGTTCGCCTTTATCTTCCCTTAAACCGTATCTCGGAAGATTTGCCTTGCAGTCGGAAGAAGCATCGAATACCATCAAAGTCCGGTTTGCCATCTGGAAATCAGCCGAAACGGCGTTGAAAGCACAACCCACTAGGCTTTTAACCGGCTATGGCTTTGAATCCATTTATCCATTGTATTTCAAGTACAACAATCCGGATATTGCCCGGTACGAACAGGCGGATAATGCACCCGACCATTCACATAATGACACCTTTGACCTCCTGGTAACGGGCGGCATTAGCGGTTTATTGATTTTTATGACAATCATTATCTTGGCTGCATACTATGTTTTCAAATACCTGGGCTTGATTCCAAATAAGAGCCACCAGCTTAAGTTCTATGGCTGTATTATCAGCGGGTTAATTATTGCCCTCGTGCTTACTAAAATACTGGCAGAAGGAATTATTCTTTTCGGATTAGGAATACCCGGCGGCGTGATTTTAGGGCTTGGAGTATATTTATTGGTTTATATATTCAGTATTTCTGCAGAAACAAGAACATCACTTACTTCATCAGAGTTACTGTTAATCGGTTTATTATGCGGCATCATCGCGCATTTTATCGAGATACAATTCGGCATGGGATTGACCACCACACGCCTATATTTATGGGGATTTATCGGACTGATTGTCGGGGGCTTGCAAGTACCTACTAATGAATCTAAGCCTGAAAAGAAGGAAAAAGAAATTGCATCCAATCCATTCAACAAAATTATACTTTGGTCCGTTATCAGCGGATTGATTATTGCCGTAATGGCATTTTCCTTAGTCCGCCTCGTCCCAAACACAACTGATATTACATTCTTACCATATATGGGCTTATTCTGGATAATAACATTGGTTTTCGGAGGAATTATCGTCCTGCCGTGGATAAATGCTTCTTCAAAAACAGTTAACATGACCTTATCATACGGTTTATATATCATTTTGTCCTCCTTGTGGAGCGGCTTATTCGTCGGGATAAAATATTCCATGCTAACCGAACGCTCCGATTTAGGGAATTACATCACGTTATTATGCATCTGGATTATTTTAAACGCGCTGATTATTATTTTCTTTATGCCATCCGGACTGGCGCGTAAATTGGCGGGTAGTATTCCCCAAATAATTGTCTATGTCGTCATAACCGTAATCACCTTTATTTTTATGTACAATACAAATCTAAAGGAATTATATGCGGAAGTACAATACAAATATGCAAAACTTGTCCAGGCATCTAACATGGATAAATCCGTTGAGTATTACCAGAAAAGTATCCAGATGTCGCCACAGACAGACTATTATTACGAAGATTTAAGCGATGCCTATTTTGCCAAGGGCAATTATGCCAAAAGCATAGAAACCCTGGAAACGCTCCGTAAAACGAGCTCCTATAATCCGCGGATCGTGCGCAAATTAACCACCTTTTACCGCAACTGGTTTTTTGCTACACCAGCAGGGCATGACCAGGACCAGCGGTATAAAAAGGCGATACAATATTACCAACTACTTACGACTAAATATAGCCTTACCAACCCTGTTTATTTCAGGGAATGGGGCGACATGCTTAAGTTCAAACAAGATTATGAAGAAGCCCGTAAAATATACCAAAAGGCAATAGATTTATCTCCTTCTTCTCCATCGGAATACTTGGTAATGGGCGATCTTTATAAAACCGCCTTTAACGATGAAAATAATGCCGTTTCTTATTATGAAAAAGCATGGCAGTTAGGAGGCTCTTTGAACACAAGACAGGCAGCAATACTGTGCGGCAATTATTTCACCAATAAAAGATACGAAGAATTCCTTAAGCTAAACACCATTTTGATTAATATGGATTCCGCAAATTACCAGCATCACTTTTATGCTGCACAAGCCTACGAAGCACTGAAAAAAAAGAAAGAAGCGTTGGGTGAAGCAAAAGTCGCCCTGAACTTAGCACCTCAATCTGATAAAGAAATAGTAAACGGTCTTATTAAAAGATTAGAACAATGAAGAATAAAACCCGGATAGAACAGCCGAAGAAAACCATGCAAGAAGAACGAAGCCGAACCAAATTAGGCCTATTCTGCGAAAGCATCATAGAAGCCTGTATTATCATCGCATTGGTTGTTTCGCCGCTTTTAATTAACCGCTACGGCGAAAACGGATATGATATGCCCAAAGGCACACTCGTTCGTTCGATTGCAGTTATTATACTCCTTGCTTTTATCATCAACAGGATGGAAAATAAATCCTCTAAGGAAGAATCACCTGCATCTAAATCTTCAGTCTCGCGGCAACCCATATTCATTGCCGTCTTATTAATGCTAGCAAGTTACATTATTTCCACCGTATTCTCCGTCACGCCGCATACCAGCTGGTGGGGGCATCTGGGCGCCCGGTTCCAAGGCGCTTATACCATACTTGCTTATATTATCATCTTCATCATAATGACTTTGACCATCCGCAGGAAAGAACAGATTGAACGGATAATCAACGGCATAATAATCACCAGTATCCCGGTCTGCATCTACGGTTCATACCAGCTCTTACAATTCAGCCCTATCTGGAGCGTCCGTATTGATGCCACTCTGGGCAACCCGATATTCTTCGGCTCGTATCTTGTCATGGTCATTCCGCTTACCCTCTTACGGTTTATTCAATCATTCAACTATGAGCAAAAATACCGCCTGTTTTTCATCATATGCTACGGATTCCTGATATTATTCCAAGGCTTCTGCCTTATCTTCACCCAAAGCCGCGGACCTTTGGTCGGATTAGGGGTCGGGCTTGGCATTTTTCTTATTCTCTGGTTTATTATAAAACACCAACGTAAATTAACGCTCGCGCTTTACGGAATTGCCCTATTCGGATTGATTGTGCTCATTATCTTTAACATTCCGGGCGGCCCTCTGGAGCAGCTTAAAAAAGTCCCGTATGTCGGCAGGCTGGGACAAATATTCGAGACTGAAGGCGGCCCAGGCAAGGTAAGATTGCTCATCTGGGAAGGCATGCTTAACATGGTCAAAGCCGAGCCTTCCCGTGCGGCTATCGGTTATGGACCGGAAATGATGAAAGTCTTGTATTACAAACACTCCCCCAACGAACTGGTTACCTTTGAAAGGCGCGTGGCCTTCCCTGACCGTGCACACAGCGATTTTTATGATATACTCGCCACCAACGGGTTTATCGGGGTAATTATCTACCTGGCAATTATTTTCCTAATACTATTTTCCCTTCTCAAATATACGGCTCTTATCAAAAACACCAAGCAACGGAATATATTTATCGGGATAACCGGCATTTCCGTTTTAACCGGTATTTTCCTGCCTTACCTTATAACCCATTCGCTTATTTATATAGGACTTGGTATTACCTTCGGGCTTATTGCTTCAGGCATAGTGTATATCTTAATATATCTGGTATCATGGGAGGAAAAGAAAGAAAATGAAACCCAGACGGCTAACCAAACAGTTTCACCAGATATCAGCTTGAATCTTAACTCAAGACTTACCTTAATTGCCATCGGTTCGGCATTAATCGCACATTTTGCTGAATTAGAATTCGGGATTAATGTTAATTCATCCGCTTTCTACGGATGGCTCTTTTTAGGCTTGTTTACGGCTTATGTTTCGTATTCCGGTGAGGCAAATGAAACGGCAACTGATGCAAAACTAATACAACCTAATATCTTTTTCTATTCATTCACGGTTATCACTGCTTTGATAGTCCTTATCTTCACCATGGTTAATTTTATCCATCCCTATTCAGATAAAATCCCCAGAACAGCCGATACGCTCTTGGATTCATTCATACATTCCTTTAATACACGCTTATTGGACTCGCCCGACAAATGGCTTCTATTATTGTATGCCCTATTTACGGTAGGATTGGGAATATTTCTCTCCATGCTACTAAAGCAGGGCGAATCCAAAAAAAGCTTGGGGTGGATTTTACAATGGTATTTTATTATTATCGTCTCAACCACCGCACTCTTTTTAATCAGCCATTCCTTTTTCATATACCTACAATCCGGAATAATCAATGCTATCATTAATTTATATATCTGGCTGTTTATTATAATGTTCCTATTGGCTTTATCTATTTACCATCCTGAATCTGGCGCTCGATTTTTAGGGATAAGCGGATTAATCGGCTCTCTGGTTCTTGTAATTATCGGAATATCAATTATCTGGTTTATGGATATTAACCTGATACGGTCTAATAATGTTGCCAACAGCGCCCGTGTCTTCCGCGATGCCGGAGCCGAACACTGGAACGAGGCAATCCGCCGCTACGAAGAAGCTAAAAGGCTGACCCCAGACCCCACTTTTATCTATGCAGACCTGTCTGAAACCTACCGCTTGATGGCAGAAGCGGAAAAAGATGTATCCAAAAGATCAGGCTATATTAATAAATCGCTGGAAAACGCCTTGGAATCTGCCAAGTATGAACCATCAAGCTGGTATCGCAATGCCAACCTGGCGCGGTTATATCGTTTTAGATTAGCTTTTACTCAAGAGCCCAAAGAACGGCACTCTTATATAACTGAGGCAGAAAATTATTATAAAATCAGCCTTGATTTATGCCCGACCAACCCACAGCTTTTTAATGAAGTGGGCGAGTTTTATAATGAAATCCAAGATTATAATAAGGCTATTAGTTATTATGAACAATCACTCAAGATAGACAGGCATTTTTCCGAAACGCTTGCTCATCTGGGTGATGTCTATTTGACAATGGGCAATAAAGAAACGGCCACCAAATATTATAAAGAGGCAGTGGAAGAATACCAGACCTCAGACTTGTTTTTCCTAAACCCAAACCAGGATATCCTCTATGTCCGTTCCCATCAACAAGCAATAGCCCTTGACACGGGATATTATTTGGGCTATTACGGACTGGCACGGTATCAGGGCAAACAAGGCAAGGTTGATACAGCAATAACATTAGCCCGAAACGCATTACTCCTCGCCCCTGCAGAAAAGAAACTGGAAATAGAGCGGTTTATCGAATACCTCACCCCTAAACAAAACGGTAAATAATGATACCATGAGATTCTTTATCTCTAAATCAGCCTAATTTTAAATTATTACCATACCTGTCAGGAAAGAAGATTAACTGTACAATTATATGATTAAATCTTGCGGACACTACTGGGACTACCCCTCCACCTCCATAGCTCTACTCATCCCCCTTTATAGCTCTACTGCTCCGCCCTGATAGCCTTACCGCCCTACCCTGATAACCTTACTACTCTTACTTGATAGCCATACTGCTCCACCTTCATAGCCATACTACTCCACCTCGATAACCTTACTACTCAACCTTGATAGCCTTACCCTACACCAAGTGCAAAAAATAGAATATAGGATTAGCACACTTAAACCGTATACTTAAGTATAGGTTCTTTTGCCTTGAATACTTTGTTGAAAAAAGTTATAATGGGAAACAATGATAGAAATAACCGATTTAACTAAGTATTTTTCGCCCGCCCTTTCTTTCCACAATATATTCAGGGAAAAGACTTTCTTTACCGTAATAGACGAATTAAACTTGAATATTAAAAAAGGCGAGGTATTTGGGCTTATCGGCCCCAACGGCGCGGGCAAGACCACCCTAATCAAAATCCTTGCCGGTTTAATATCGCCTGATAAGGGCAATGCCTTGATAAATAATTATGACCCCTCAAAGAATCAAATAGATGTAAAAAGGTCTATCGGCTTAATCCTGGCAGGAGAGCGTAGTTTTTACTGGCGCTTAACCGGACAACAAAACCTGGTATTCTACGGCACATTTTACGGATTGGATAAAAAGTCGCTTGTTCCACGTATCAATGAGCTTTCCGATTTGTTGCATCTTTCCTATTTAAATAAAAGGGCCGGCGAGTATTCCACAGGGATGCAACAACGGCTTAAGTTCGCCCGCGCATTGTTACATAATCCGCCGGTCTTGCTGATGGATGAACCGACCAGAAGCCTTGATTATTACTCAGCAGAAGAACTCAGGAGTTTTATCCGGAAAGAACTGGTTAAAAAGCAGGGCAAAACCGTTCTCATGGTTACGCATAATTTGAAAGAGGCTGAAGATATCTGCGACAGAATCGGAGTAATTAAAGAAGGCAAGCTTGTGACAATTGGCAAGCCGGATGAGATAAGAAAATCGCTCTGCTATAAACTTTAATACGATTTTCAGTGGTTAGGACTATAGCCCTATACCATAAAAAAACAGCTTATGCGCAAGATAAGAGCATACATAAAGAAATCAGCATTGAACCTGGTCAGTTATCGTTTTGCGTTTGCCTTGAGCATTTTCGCACCGATTATTTCAGTCGTCATATTCTTTTTCATAGACAAGCTTTTCGGTTCCCAAATAGCGCCGCACCTGGCCCCATTTGGAATAAATTATTTTTCCTACGTCCTGGTAGGCATTATGGCAGGCGGTTTTTTAGGAGGGACTATCAGCGCCCTTGCCGCCCAGCTGAATGACGAACAAATGATGGGCACCTTTGAGGCGCTTATAAGCACACCAACCGGCATCTACACAATCATGATTGCTATGATGTCGTGGAATTTTATCCTATCCATATTTAATATATTCATTTACGTCATTGCCGGCATTTTCATATTCGGAGTGGATTTCGGCAATATTAACCTGGTTTCAACCGCAGTTATTCTGCTTATTTCCATAATATCGTTTAACGCATTGGGAATGCTTTCGGCAAGTTTTATCATTGCCTTTAAACGGGGCGACCCGGTTTCTTACCTTATGAATATCGGGATGGAGGTTTTGGGCGGCGTATTCTTCCCGATTACGGTTCTCCCGGAATGGGTACGGATTTTTTCTTATATATTCCCGATTACCTATTCGATTAGGTCATTGGAAAAGGCAGTTTATCAGGGGGCAGCGCTTGCAATATTATGGCAGGATGTTTTGATATTGTTATGCATATCTTTGGCATTGATTCCGATTGCCTCGATAGCAATTAAGGCATCGCTTTCTTATGCGCGCCGTAAGGGGACATTAGTGCAATATTGACCTGATTAGGAATAATTGATATAATTTTAGCTATGAAAATAGTGGTAATTGACGGACAGGGAGGAGGAATTGGAGCACACATCGTAAAAAAACTCAGAAAGGCGGTTCCTGATAATATTGAAATAATCGCCTTGGGCACAAATGCGCTGGCAACAGCGGCAATGATGAAATCCGGCGCCAATAAAGGAGCGTCAGGTGAAAACGCAATCGTCGTAAATGTTTCTCGCCTGGATAAAACAGACTATATAATGGGCACAATAGGAATTATTACGGATAATGCCCTGATGGGAGAACTTACGCCCAAAATGGCTGAGGCAATTAAAGGGTCTCCGGCGGAAAAGCTTTTACTGCCGCTTAGTTCGGAAAGGACAGAGATGGTCGGGGTAAGCCGTGAGCCTTTGCCCCATTTGATTGATAAATTAATAGATAAGGTCGCAAAGATTATTTGACAATCATAAATCTGTATGATAGGATAGGTCCAAGATGTGTGAAGCAAATGTTTATTTAAGGGAAAAAGGGAAAGAAGAACTTATCCTAAAGGAAGCTGATATTGTCAGGCCGCAGGAAGACGGGCTGTTTATGAAAAGCATTTTTGGGGAACAGAAAATAATGAAGGCGAAGATTGCGGAAATCAGCTTGGTTGACCATAAGATAATAATAGAAAAACTCTAAAAGACTAATAGTCTAAAAACAACAAAGCCACGAAGGCTTTCAATTCCGCGAGAAACGGAATAGCTTTCGTGGCTTTTTTTATTTATATTTTAACAAGAAAAGAGGAGATATGATATGGATAATTCACTATGGATTTTATACGGAACAGCGCTTTTCATCGCGTTTATACATACGGTAATAGGCCCAGATCATTATCTCCCTTTTATAATGCTGGGAAGGGCAAACAATTGGCCGGGTAAAAAGGTTGTCCTTGTCGCTGTCTTATGCGGAATCGGGCATGTTCTATCATCTGTTATACTGGGAATAGTCGGCATCCTAGCAGGCATAGGCGTGAGCAAACTTGAACATTCGGAATCAATCAGAGGAGAAATCGCAAGCTATCTATTGATAGGATTCGGAGTCGTTTACGCAATCTGGGGATTATTGCGCGGGTTACAAGGACATTACCATTCGCATTCGCATGGACATATACCTACAGGGGAAAACGAGCATGAACATCTGCATAACCACGAACATGCTCACGCAGTTGAAAAGCAAACAACTTTTTGGGCTGTTTTTATCATATTTGTTTTAGGCCCTTGCGAGCCATTAATCCCGCTTTTGATGTTCCCAGCCGCGGCTTACGGATGGGTAAACATACTGAATGTCGCCTTGATATTTTCGATCACTACTATATTAACAATGACCATAATCGCCTGGTTAGGCTACCAGGGAGTAAAACTTATAACATCGAAATGGATAGAACGTTATGTTCATTTTCTGGCAGGCGGTTCCATTGCCGTATCAGGGCTGGCGATAAAGATGTTTGGCTTATAAAAAGTTAAGGCTTTTTTTCCGGGGTTTTAATTTTAGAAACGTTAAACTTGCGGCTGATGACAGGCTGGTCATCGCAAAGTAATTCAAAGACATATTGCCCTTCGGTGGGGAATCTTATGTTTTTCAGTTCGAAGTTAAACTCCACGGTAGCAAGTCTGTTCGGAAATGGAATAGGACCGTTTATGTTTATGATGATTTCATTGGTATCCAGCTTGACGCATCTTAGGCATCCCTGGTACTCGCCGATTCCTTCGGTAAGTGTAAAGAAAACGTTGATTGAAGGATGCTGACAGGGAAATTGGGCAACCGCGATATTATTAAAAATACCGATAAGGCTTTTTTTGCCCGTGATGCGGTCTTCAATTACAGAATCACAAATAATCATCGCTAAAGGAATCGGTTTTGGTTTTGTGGTTGTCATAATTCGTTATATGCCGAAGGAGGGAGTTGAACCCTCATGTCCGTAAAGGACATTAGATTTTGAGTCTAACGCGTCTGCCAATTCCGCCACTTCGGCTTTTAATTTCCTTTTACCACTTGTTGATTTTAAGTACTTTTCGTGTTGCCGTGCTTCCATTCTTGTTTTAAAGGCGCGAGAATAAAGGGCGATAAGGCTGAGTAGTTCTTTCCTGACCTTTATTATGTTGATTTATTCTTCTGTCCAAATTATTAGTAAGCCCAACGTAAATATATTTACGGGTTAAACTATTAAGCGCATAAACATAATACATAAATAAAATCCAACAAGGCTAACGCGCCTGCCTGCTGCAGGCAGGTCTGCCAATTCCGCCACTTCGGCTTTTTTACGCTATTCTTTTAGACAATCCTCTGGTTCTTCTTAAAGCAATGGGAGGGGCGATGATTTCTGTTAATATTATTGCCTTTGCCAATTCAGAAGAACCGTTTTCATTCAAATGCTGTGTAAAATCATCCCAGCCGCATATGGTCGTAACCGAGATATTTTTATTTTCCTCCGCGCCATCGGCTAAAACCGGCTGTTCCGGTTCCATAGCAGCCGTGGGGTTAATTCCCTCTTTAACCTGCCACACCTTTTGTGGTTTTATTCGAGGAGGTTTTTCCCTGCTTTCTGTGGTGCCCGGAAAGCCAAAAGCCTTCTTCAACACATCCTCCAAATTTATTACGGGTGGCTCTGTTTCTGAAGGGGTCTCAGATTCCGTTGGCCCCGGAACTTGTGTTTCGGTTTCTTCCTCCATGCGCAAGCCCTGTGATTTTTCCGGCTGGGCCATACTCGGCCCGGATTTTTTCTCCTCCTCCTGCCGTCTTTTCTTAGCCTCGTAAGCTTTCTTTATTACCGAGGCCAATCCAATAACGATAAAAATCACCACATACGCCGCAAGTTGTATTAAATCACTGTCCATATTGCTACTCTATTTTATTTGCCAGGTTTCGGATGGTCTTTATCAGCATCCGTTCTGGGTTTAGCAATGGAATCGCGCATTTCTGTATCAGCCTGAATATTACGCAAATTATAATAATCCATTACGCCGAGCCTTCCTTCACGGAATGCGAATGCCAGCGCCTTGGGAACTTCTGCTTCGGCTTCCACGACATGAGCGCGCATTTCCTGCGTTTTGGCTTTCATTTCCTGTTCCTGTGCGACTGCCAGTGCACGGCGGGTTTCTGCCTTAGCTCGGGCGATTTTCAGGTCGGCTTCCGCCTGATCGGTTTGCAGTTTGGCTCCGATATTATCACCTACATCAACATCGGCAATATCAATGGAAAGAATTTCAAAAGCAGTTCCCGCATCCAGCCCTTTTTCCAGGACTTTCTTGGAAATATTATCCGGGTTTTCTAAAACAGCTTTATAAGATTGGGAAGACCCGATACTGGTGACGATGCCTTCTCCTACGCGTGCGATAACCGTTTCTTCGGTTGCGCCGCCGACCAACCTATCGAGGTTTGTCCTTACGGTAACGCGCGCCTTTACCTTAACCTGAATACCATCTTTGGCAACCGCATCTATTGTCTCGCGCCCTTTTTGCGGGTTCGGTACATCAATAACTTTAGGCAAAACACTTGTGTGCACCGCTTCCAGGACATCACGACCGGCTAAATCGATTGCCATTGCCCGTTCGCTGGTCAGATTAATTCCGGCTTTATTGGCGGCAATAACCGCACGGACGACTTTCGTAACGTTACCGCCGGCAAGGTAATGCGCTTCCAGTTTTGCGGTTGTGATATTGAGGCCAGCTTTAACCGCATTAATCCGGTTAATCACTACGATATGCGCGCTTACTTTCCTGAACCACATGCCGATAAGCTCGAATATCCCGACATGAGCCCCTGAAAGAAACGCCTGGAGCCACAGGAACCCAAAGCGAAAAAGTATTATCGCAATGATAAAAGCAACGATTATTGCCGCCACCACCACGATTGTCATCCAATCGCTTCCTGATGACACTGCTTGGGCTAATAAGCCTATTTTTTCCATTGATTTCTCCTTTCTTTAAAATTATTATTTATTTCCGTCCCAGATTTCTTTGACCTCATCCGGTATCTTTATTTCAACCGGTTTATCATAATCATAACAGGCGACTTCTCCGGAAAACTTAACATATGTTTTTTCCGGCTGTTTTTTCTTGTCCGGCGGAAGATTTTCATTATCATCCTTTTCGGCAGGACTAAGTTCGTTCTGTATAGTAACGTCTATCTTTACGGTAATTTTATATACCAGGTTATTGCTTTTACCTGCCCAAACTTTAATAACGGAAGACTTCGTCGCGTTAACAAGCCCCTCCGGTACATTCTTATATAAAGCCAAAAAGTCATTAATTCCCTTTTGGTTCAGGCTTGCTTCAATAACCCGGCACGGCGTATCGTTTATTTTCTCCTCAACCCCATCATCAAACTTTATATTTTCCGTATTATTCTTGTATATATCGATAAATTCTTTCGGGGAGGCGAAATTCTGCCTTACCCATTCTTTCTGTTTATTGCCACGCATAGCGGCGTTTTTCCCTTGGCGATAGGCCTCTATTTTTTCCCCGGTGTCTTTTGATTCCATGGTGATATAGCTTAAATCCGGCTTCTGGTTCATTCCAAAAAAGGTATTTTCTATTTTGATATCGGTTTTTGGGCCTTTAAAGGAAAAGAAACCTGTCCCCTTAAAATAAAAGCCATCGGCATTAAGAGTGGCGGTTATTACTTTCTCTAAAAGCTCTTTAGGCGTTTCCGCGTTTTTAGGCGCTTCAGGAGCCTCGTTACTTACGCAAACGGAAGAAAAAACACAGGCGGTGATAATCCAAACCAATATTAAATAATTTAAATATTTGTTAATCATGGATGCTATTTCGCCCTGACAATGACTTTTACGCCTTCGACTTTTATTACTTTGATTGCAATATCTTTATCTATCATCCCGCCTTCGGTAACGACGTCCACCTTCTTGCCTTCAATCAAGGCGGTGCCGGCCGGCCTTAGATAAGTAAAGGCAATCCCTTCCCTGCCGATTAGTTTTTCCAATTCAGGGCCCGGCGATATAAACCCTTCCTCGGTATTAAGCGTTTTGGATAATCTGAGCTTTTTTAAAGCGACTAAAATTATGAGCGGAAGCAGTATCAAAGCGCCGAGCAAAAGGATTAAACCAAGCAAAACACCGTAGCTTATAAAGGCGTAATAAATGCTTATCGCCATCCCGATTGCGCCGGCAATGCCGACAACTCCTCCGGGAATAAATATTTCAGCGATGATACAAAGCAGCCCGCCGCCGTAAAGAAGAATGATATACGAAAAATCCATTTCTATGCTTTCTCCACTATTATTTTATTGCCTTCGACCTTAATCACTTTGACCGGTTTCCCCTGCTCGATAAATTCACCCTCGGTAACGACGTCAATAAGCTCTTCGCCGATTCTTATCTTGCCGGCCGGGCGCAGATAACTTAACACTATGCCGGTCGAGCCGATAAGTTTGTGGTAATCATCGGATGAGGTAAATCCTTCCGATGAAGTTTCCTCGGCTTTAAGGACTAACCTGTTTAGATACGGCGAATAGGGAATAAGCCTGACAATAAAGATAAAGATAACCATGGCGCTTACGGACGAAATTATGACGACGCTTAAATTATTCCAGAATATCCGCCATTGCCACGGCAGGTCAGAAGAAGGAACGGTGAAATCCTGCATAGACAACACCAGGCTGACTAAAATGAGTATGATACCGGCAATCCCTGTTACGCCAAAGCCGGGGATGATGAATACTTCAACCGCCAGCAACGCCAATCCGAGGAAAAAGATAAGCGCCTCCGTAACCTCAGCCAGTCCGGCTAAATAATGGCCGAAAAATATGAGGAGGAAACATACAACCGCCAGTGTTTCAGGAACGCCCATGCCGGGCGCTTTAAAGGACATCCAGACCGCAATCAACCCTACCATGATAAGGATGCCGCTGACCAATGGATTCGTAAGGAAAATCACCAGGTCTTCGCTCCAGGTCGGTTCCATTTCACGGAATGTAAAATCCTTGATTCCGAACAGTCCGGGAATTTCGTCGCGCTTACTAACAATCGCGGATATAAGGCCGTATTCCTTCGCCTCCGATGCGGTCAAAGTCAGCGGCTCATCAGGTTTTCCGATGCGCTTAATTACCGCAATATCCTTGCCTTCCGCCTTTACCTGCTTGATTTCCTCTTCCGTCAGGTAAGCTATTTGGGAATTATTTATTTTCACCTGGTGGACGGCAAGATTGCGATTAACCATCGCCGCCACAAGGTTATACGGATATCCTTTCTTTTCCGCTTTGGCTTTCATGATGGCTTCAAAAGCCGAGGTGTATTTAGCCTGGTGGGGATGAGGAGTATCTCCGCTACCAACAATCACTTCAGCCGCGCCGATGGTCGCATCAGGCTGCATGATTATCTTATCGCAGGCGATGGAGATTAAAACCCCGGCGGAAATAGCCGCATTGGCGACATAGGCGACTGATGTAACGGGCAATGAATTTTCTATGCCTTTGACAATGCCCATGGTGTATTCCTCATCGCCGATGGAAACAGCACCTCCGGGCGTATTGATTTCAAAGATAATGAGTTTTGCCCCGACTTCTTTAGCCTGTTCTACAGCCCGCTTGATGAAATGGGGAAGCCCCCTATCCATAATCGGGCCTTTAATCGGTATGACGCAGATTAACACCTCTTTATCAGCCGGCGCGGTTCCCGTGGTTTGCCCCTGGGCCCCGCTCCACTTCGTGTCGGGGACACCCGATGATAGGGAGTCCCTGAATGGGGCAAATGCTAATAATTGCGTAATGATGCCTGCAAGCAACAAAAACGTTAAGATAAGTTTATAGCGCATAAGCAATGGGATTATATATATAAAGGGGGAGTGGGTCAAGTTATTTTCGCGGTAGAAACACCAGTTTTGTAACCGCTTTAATACTTTAAAAATTAGTATTGTTTACAATAACATCGTCTTCAAATTCCAGGTAGGCGCTGTTAAGCACCCTCAAACCGAAAGTCTGCCCGCCGCCGATTGTGTCGGCTAACTTGCAAACGATATAAAACGTGCTTATATCAGTGGTTATGACGTGCCGTTTCATATTAAGCCAAGCCGTATTGTCAATTCCGAATGAGCCTGTGGTAACCAAAGTATCCCCGATATCCCAGCGCTTGTTGCCGTTGGTCTCTTTCCAGACCTGTACCTCAATTTTACTGTTTGAAGGACCAACCCCTCCTCCCGGAATATATTTATCTATCCTAAAACGCTTCCAAATGGCTGAAGTTACAGCAGAGCCATTGGAATTAAGTTTCAAATCGAATGCAAGGTAAGCAATACTCTGCCCCATTTTTACTGCTGTGGAACTGGTGACATATCCGGTGATAGAACTTGATGATGGGATTTGCACATATGGAACCCCCGGCGCCATGGAAATCAAATCATAATAAATATTCTTGTCCCAGTTAATATGGGCCAGGTATAGGGTCTGGGCAGGATTCTTGACAATACAACTAGCGTAACCATAATTAGCCATTGCCTTGGAAAAATCTTCTGTGCCGTCATTTTTAATTACATATTGCTTATCTTTAGCAGCTACGGCAAACCTATTTTCAAAATTCTGGCTGGTTATTTTGAACACGAATCCGCTCAACGCCTTTGGGTATCCGGCTACGGTCGCTAATCCGGTATTGCTGATACAATATAACGCTCCTAATTTAGTGCCTGATAACGTTTCTTCTTTGGCATCACCATCGATACTTCTTGCTTCCACAGAAGTAACCGCCGAACCTTGAGCATCGGTTGAAGTCTGCCAGAGAGCTCCGGCGAAAGTATAACACCTTACCTTCCCATCCGAACAGCCCACGGCGATTTTATCTTTAGTCCCATTGCCATCTGAATCAACTAAGCAGATATTATCAAGCTTTACATCCTTGTTATAAGCCTGCGTAGACGCGCCGATATTCACCTCGGCGAAAACAACCGCTCCGGTTGAACCGTTAACGGAATATAAATAATTATAA